>NZ_JASHKU010000023.1:0-137144 GCF_030056875.1 Rhodococcus sp. IEGM 1351
TTCATCGACACACTGTTGAGTTCTCAAAGAACACGCACACACCATCACTTCTGGCACACTCGCCAGCCGCTCCGGGGCAACTTTTCCAGCTTATCTCATCGGACTGACCGGCGCAAACCGGCACCCGCTGAAGACATTCCGGGGTTGAAGCACAACCATACACGATGGTGAACTTCGGATTGGTCAGGCACTTCGTACAACCTCGTTGCATCACCAGGTGGTGAATGTCGGTGTCCGTGTCGCTCTGACTTGGAATAAGTTACGCGAACCGCACGCGATATTCCAAATCGCCTGGTCGCGGGGATTCGCACGCTGAACTCCGCCGGATCTGCCATTCGTGCCGGCGTGCACCGTCAGACCAGAAGCGTGCACGCTGAGCCGGTTTAGCAGGTCCGAAAGCTCGACGGTGGGACCGTCGCTCCCATTACCACTCACTCTTCATCGGGGAGTCCTCATCGAGAAGTACGGCATACCGGCAGTCACCACTCTCGGCGGCACCGAGATCCCCTACAAGGACCGGGGTGCCGGCCGCCCGTAGTCCTGAGCCACGGGTGGCCGCTCAATGCGGACAGCTGGGAAGCGCAGGACCGACCTCGCGGCGCTACTCGAGCACCTCGACCTTCACGACACCACGCTGGTCGGTCTCTCGACCGGCGGTGGTGAGGTGAGTAGATACGCCGGACGGCACGGGACCGGCCGGGTCGCCCAGATCGTGCTCGCCTCGGCGGTGCCGCCGTTCATGCTGCAGACCGCCGACAACCCCGACGGCATCCCGGTCGAAGCCTTCGATTCTTCGGCGCAACCGACCTGACAGTCACCCGTCCCAGGGTGTACGCGACTCGTTCTGGTCGCAGGCAAATCAGGGGGGTCACCACAACGCCTACGAAGGCATCGCCGCGTTCTCGGCGACGGACTTCCGAGCTGACCTCGACAAGGTCGACGTCCCCACCCTCGTCATTCACGTGACGACGACCAGACAGTGCCGTTCGATGTCGGCGGCAAGAAAGTCATCCGCGCGGATCGACGGCGCCGTGCTCGCGGTCTACCTACACCTCGTGGCATCCCCTCACCCGAGACAAAAGGATCACAGTCATGAAAGGTCACACCGCAGCACCCGACACCCTCGACCTCGTCCACGGGCTGTGGATGACCCCACACGGCTGGAATGGCGCCTGACTGACCCGGAGTTCGATCTGCTCCACGAACCTGTCGAACGCCGAACGCCGATCGGTGGGCTGCTGACGTGCGGCCTTCGCGTTGCGCACCATCTTCGGAGTCCAGTTCGCCGCACCAATTCTCAGACGGTCCTCAGGAAAGTCACAATTCGGGCCCCTATCGTTTCCCCGGCAAACCAACCGACATGGGAGGACTCGTCATGAACGTTTCACGAGCACGTCTGCAATTCGGTATCGCCGCCGTCGGCGCGATCTCCGCCGCCCTCGTGATCCCGGGCATCGCCTCCGCGGATCCGGCCGACTCCGACTCTTCCCGCCTCGTGAACTCCACGTGCAGCTTCGCGCAGATCGATGCGGCGATGCACGACGTGACTCCGCAGCTCGCCGCGCGCCTCGACCAGGCACCCGAGCGCAAGGCTCAGCTGGCGGACTTCTTCTCGAAGTCCCCGGCCGACCGCCAGGCCGTCCTCGACGCCCACCCGCAGCTGAAGAGCCGACTGGACACCGTGCCTACCGAGGGACCGGCCGTCGAGTGGCGCGCGAAGGCGCTGACGATCGCCGAGACCTGCGGTAACTACTGACGCACGCTAGCCGGGGCGGACGGTGCGCAGGACCGTCTGCCCCGTGTCCAGCCTGCGGATGTTGTCGGTGATGTCGCCGACCCGGCCGACGAACGTGTGGCCGGTGACGCCGGACGAGTGCGGGGTCATCAGGACGTTCCGCAGGTCGCGGAACGGCAGCACGCTCGGGGCGCCGTGACCGCCGGCATCGGGGTAGGAGAACCAGACGTCGATCGCCGCGGCCGCGATCCGCTGCGATGCCGGCGCGTCGTACAGCGGTTGTTCCCGGACGAGAGGGCCGCGCCCGACGTTGATCAGGATGCCGTCGGGGCCGAGCGCGTCGAGTTCCGCGCCGCCGATCATGCCACGGGTGTGATCGTTCAGCGGTGCGGACACCACCACCACGTCGGACTCCGTCAGGAGCCGGAGCAGCGACGTGTTGTCTCCCGCCCATGCGAGGCCTTCCGCGGCGGCGTCGAGATCGCCCCGGCCGGTCACCGCGCAGCCCTCGGAACCGAACGCGCGCAGCAGGTTCCACGACCGCCAGCCGATGTGACCGAAACCGACGAATCCGACCCGCGCGCCCCGCATCGACCGGGACTGCGCGATCGCGTCGTCGTAGACCGAGGTGGCCCAGACGTCGCCGCGGAGGGCGCGATCGTGCCGGAGGAATCCGCGTCGCAGCATCAGTGCCGCGGACACGATGTACTCGGCGATCGAGTCCTCGTGGTGGAAGGTGTTGGCCACCAGGGTGTCTGTGGGAAGCGCGGCGAACGCCACGTTGTCGGTGCCCGCGCCGGCGACGTGCAGCAGGCGCAGCTTCGGCGCTGCGGCCGCCATCGCGGCGGTGAACCGGCCACCCACGTACACGTCGGCGTCGCCGAGGTCGGCGACGATGGCCGACTCGTCGAACGTCCGATGCCACGACACCGTCGCACCGGACGGCAGGCCCGACTCGAACAGCTCACGATGCGGCAGCAGGTTCCGGTCGCCGACGACGACCTTCATCAGGCGCGCACCAACGCCGGGCGCTTGCTGTCGAACGTCCAGCCGGGCACCAGGAACTGCATGCCGATCGAGTCGTCGCGCGCGCCGAGACCCTTCTGCAGGTACAGCTCGTGGGCCGCCTCGACGCGGTCCATGTCGAGTTCGACACCGAGGCCGGGCGTCGACGGCACTGTGAGGTAGCCGTCTTCGATCTCGTACGGGTCCTTGGTGATCCGCTGACCGTCCTGCCAGATCCAGTGGGTGTCGATGGCGGTGATGTCGCCCGGAGCCGCGGCGGCGACGTGGGTGAACATCGCGAGCGACACGTCGAAGTGGTTGTTGGAATGCGAACCCCACGTGAGGCCCCACGCGTCGCAGAGCTGGGCGACGCGGACGGATCCGTTCATCGTCCAGAAGTGCGGGTCGGCGAGCGGGATGTCGACGGCGCCGGAGCGGATGGTGTGCCCCATCTCGCGCCAGTCGGTGGCGATCATGTTGGTGGCGGTCGGCAGTCCGGTGGCGCGCTTGAATTCACTCATCACCTCGCGACCGGAGAAGCTGCCCTCGGGGCCGACGGGGTCCTCGGCATACGCGAGAACGTCTTTCAGTCCGCGGCACGTCTCGATCGCCTCCGACAGCAGCCAACCGCCGTTGGGGTCGAGGGTGATCCGGGCGTCGGGGAACCGCTCGGCCAGCGCCGTCACGGCCGCCGCCTCCTCGCGGGGCGCCAGGACGCCGCCCTTGAGCTTGAAGTCGGCGAAGCCGTACCGCGCCTGGGCCGCCTCGGCGAGCCGCACGACCGCGTCCGGTGTCAGCGCCTCCTCGTGCCGCAGGCGCAGCCAGTCGTCGGACTCCGCCGCACCCGACTGGTACTCGAGGTCGGTCTTGTTGCGGTCGCCGACGAAGAAGAGATAGCCGAGCGCCCGCACCTTCTCGCGCTGCTGACCCTCGCCGAGCAGGGCCGCGACGGGAACACCGAGGTGCTGCCCGAGAACGTCGAGGAGTGCCGACTCGACGGCGGTGACGGCGTGGATCGCGACACGGAGGTCGAACGTCTGGTTGCCGCGGCCCGCCGCGTCCCGGTCGGCGAACGTGCGTCGCAGATCGGCGAGAACGCCGTTGTACTCGCCGATGCTGCGCCCCGTCACGATCGCGCGGGCGTCTTCGAGAGTACGGCGGATCGGTTCACCGCCGGGCACCTCGCCGACACCGGTGTTGCCGTCGGAATCGGTGAGGATCACCAGGTTCCGGGTGAAGTACGGGGCATGCGCGCCGGACAGGTTCAGGAGCATGCTGTCGTGTCCCGCGATCGGGACCACTCGCATGTCGGTGACGACCGGGGTGGTGCTCGTTGTACTCATCTCCGAAAACCTTCCTTCACAGCGCAGCGCCGCCCGTGAGGCGCCTCACAACGAAAACTCTAAGTGGCCCGATCGATACATGTCCAAGACTTGTTGAGCATCGAACGATGCAGACACTGCATCAGAGAAGTTGCTGTCCGATCAGCATCAACGCACCCACACAGGACACCGTGATCGACGCCCGGCGCAGGCGCGCCGCGTCCAGGTGGCGATTCACGAACCGCGAGGCCACGTAGCCGAGCACCGTCGCCGGGATCAGCAGCAGGAACATCACCGCCGACTCGCGGTGCACCGACCCCGTCGCGGCGAGAACGGCCACCGACAGTGTGGAGCCGACCAGGAAGAACGCGCTCATGTTGCCGCGCAGCTGCGCCCCCTTCGACCCCTGCATCACCAGTGCCATCGGCGGTCCGCCGATCGACGTGGCCGTGCCGAGCAGACCCGACGCGGCGCCGGCGACGGCGAGGTTCCGGCGTCGCGGCGGCGGTGCCCAGCCCAGCGTCGCGAAGACGACCCCGAACAGCACCACGGCGGCGAGCAGCAGCGACAGCCCTCGTTCCGGCAGCACCACCAGCAGCAACGCGCCCGCGATCGTGCCCGGCACCCGGCCGGCCAGGGCCCACCCGGTGCCCGACAGATCGAGGGCGTCGCGTTCCCGCCACACCACCATCACCGTGACGACCGTCGCCGTCATGATCAGCGTCCCGGGCAGCAGGCCCGGATCGACGAGCGCGACGACGGGTGCGGCGAGCATCCCCATCCCGAAGCCGATCGACGCCTGCATGCACGAGGCGAGGAAGACGGCGAACGCGATGATCGCGAATTCCGCCCCGCTCACCCGACCGCGACGGGGACGCCGAGTTCGGTCGGACGCCGGGGGTGGTGGCATTCGGCGACATGGCCGCTCTCCCGCTCGTCGACGGCGGTGGGCGGCACGGTGCTCGCGCAGATGTCGGTCGCGTGGGCGCAGCGGGTGCGGAACCGGCAGCCCGACGGCGGGTTCAGCGGCGACGGCACTTCACCGTCGAGGATGATCCGCTTGCCCCGGGATTCGGCGTCCAGCTTCGGCGCCGCCGACATCAGGGCCTCGGTGTACGGGTGGGCGGGACGGTCGAAGACGGCGTCCGTCGCACCCGTCTCCACGATCCGCCCGAGGTACATCACGGCGACGCGGTCGGCGACGTGCCGGACCACCGACAGGTCGTGCGAGATGAACACATACGAGATGCCGAGTTGCTTCTGCAGGTCGTTCAGCAGGTTGAGCACCTGCGCCTGCACCGACAGGTCGAGCGCCGACACGGGTTCGTCGCAGATGACGACGCTCGGGTTCAACGCCAGGGCGCGGGCGATTCCGAGTCGCTGCCGCTGACCGCCGGAGAACTCCTGCGGGTACCGGTGCTCGTCGCTCGGCCGCAGACCCACCAGGTGCAGCAATTCCCGCACCCGTGCCGCGCGGTCGCGGCTCGTCTTGTACATCGTCTTGTGGGTGCGCCACGGCTCGGCGATGATGTCGGCCGCCGACATCCGGGAATTCAGCGACGCGTACGGGTCCTGGAACACCATCTGCACCCGGCGGCGCAGCGCCAGCAGGTCCTTGCCCTTCAGCGAGAACGGGTCGACGCCGTCCCACGTCATCGAACCGGAGTCCGGACGCTCGAGCATCATCAGCGTGCGGGCGAGAGTCGACTTGCCACAACCCGATTCGCCGACGAGCCCGAGCGTTTCGCCGCGGGCGAGGTCGAGGTCGATGCCGTCGAGCGCGCGCAACTGATTCTTGCCCGCCGCGTTGGCCGGCACCTTGAACGTCTTGGTGAGGCCCCGCACCTTCAGAATCGACTCAGACATGCGAGATCTCCTCGGGGAAATGGCACGCCGAGCGGCGACCAGGTGTGGCGACGTCGGCGAGCGGCGGTCGGGTGGTCCGGCACAGGTCGCGGGCCAGCGGGCAGCGCGCCTGGTAGACGCAGCCGGACGGAATGGAATGCAGGTCGGGCGGGGTGCCGCCGATGGATTTCAGGTCTTCGCCGCGGACCGCGTGCACGGGGACCGAATCGAGCAGGCCCTTGGTGTACGGGTGCTGCGGCGACGAGAACACCTCGGCGACCGGACCGGTCTCGACGACGTTGCCCGCGTACATGATCGCGACGCGGTCGGCCTCCTCCGCGACCAGGGCGAGGTCGTGGGTGATGAGGATGACGGCCATGTCGTGCTCGGTGCGCAGGTCCCGCAGCAGCGACATGATCTGCGCCTGCACCGTGACGTCGAGCGCCGTCGTCGGTTCGTCGGCGAGCAGGACCGTCGGGCTCAGTGCGACGGCCATCGCGATCAGCAGGCGCTGCCGCATGCCGCCGGAGAACTGGTGCGGGTAGGAGTCGACGCGCGATTCGGGCTCGGGAATCCCGACCCTCTCCATCAGCGAGACCGCTTCCCGTCGCGCCTCTTTCGAGGACAGCCCGCGATGGATGCGGAACGGTTCGGCCAACTGCTTGCCGACCGTGTACACCGGGTTGAGCGCGGTCAGCGCGTCCTGGAACACGATGGCGAGTTCGGTGGCGGCGAGGGTGCGGCGTGTCTTGGCCTTCGCCGTCACCAGGTCGACGTCGCCGAGACGGACCGAGCCGTCGGTGATGTCGGCGATCGGTTCCAGCAGGCCGACGAGCGCCTGCGCGGTCATCGACTTGCCGCACCCCGACTCACCGAGCAGCGCGAGGGTCTCCCCGCGCCGCGCGGTGAACGACACGTGGTCGACGGCCCGGACCGTGCCCGAGGGGGTGCGCAGGTCGACGGTCAGATCCGCGACCTCGAGGGCGACGCGGTCGGTGTCTGCGACGTCGGGCGATTCGACAGCCGGTGCGGGTGCACTCATGAGACGACCTTTCGGGTGGGGAACAGCCGGGAGCGACGCGACCGCGGGACGGTCAGACGCCAGCGCTGGGCGGGGTCGGTGGCGATCCGCGCCCATGCCGCGAGCACGGTCGCCGACACGGTGGTGATCACGATGGCGAGACCGGGGAAGAACGACAGCCACCAGGCCGTCTGGAGGTACGTCCGGCCCTGGGACACCATCAGGCCCCAGCTGATGTCCGGCGGCTGGATGCCGATGCCGAGGAAGCTCAGCGACGACTCGGCGAGCATCACGTAGCAGAAGTCGAGGGTGGCGACGGTGAGCAGCGTCGGCAGCAGGATGGGGAACACGTGCCGGCGGATGACGGCCCCGCTGCGGGCGCCGAACGTGCGCGCGGCGTCCACGAACAACCGGCTCTGCAGTTCCGCCGACTCCGCGCGGGCGGTGCGGAGGTAGATCGGGATGCGGGTGATGGCCAGGACCAGGACGATGTTCGCGGCACTGGGCGAGAACACGTACAGGACGACGACGGCCATCAGCAGCGACGGGAAGCTCATGATGACGTCGGCGACGCGCATCGCCGTCGTCTCCCGCCAGCCGCGGTGGTAGCCCGCCCACATGCCGGCGAGGGACCCGACGATGCAGGACAGCGCGACCGCGGGCAGCGCCACCAGGAGGGTGGTGCGGCACGCGACGATCAACCGGGCCAGCATGCTGCGTCCGAGCGGGTCGGTGCCGAGGATGTTCATCCACCCGTTCGCCACGTGGAACGGTGCGAGGTTGGACTGGTCGAGGTTCTGACCCGTCGCGGCGTCGCCGACGAGCCACGGGCCGAAGACGGCGACGAGGAACACGAACACCAGGATCGCCGCCGCGACCGTGGCCATCCGGTCACGCAGGAGCAGTCGCCACAACGGTGCCTTGCTCCGGGAGGGCTTCGGTGCCGGAACGGACTCCTCGACGGGGGCCGCGACGGCAGGCGTCTCGTCGGGGCCCGGGTAGAGGTCGCCGGCTCCGTCCAGGCGGGGTGCGTTGTCTATGGACATCTCGGCGGCCTCCTAGACCTTGGACTTCTCACGGACACGCGCGTCGAGAAGTGCGTAGCCCGCGTCGATCAGGATGTTGAGGACGAAGATGCTGACCGCGGTCAGCAGCACCGCCGCCTGCAGGACGGCGAAATCGCGCTGCAGGATCGCGTCGATCATCAGCTTGCCGATGCCGGGCCACCCGAAGATCGCCTCGACGACGACGGCGCCGTTGACCAGGCCGACGGTGAGGTCGCCGGCCACCGTCAGCGCCGGAGCCGCGGCGTTGCGAAGCGCGTGATGGGTGACGACGCGCAGGTCGCCGGCGCCCTTGCTCCGAGCAAGACGTACGTATGGTGCGGACAGCGCCGACACCATCGCGCCGCGGACCACCTGGGTGAGCACGCCGAGCGGGCGGATGAGCAGCGTGGCGATCGGCAGGATCCACGACAGCGCGCTTCCGGTACCCGACGTGGGCAGCACCCCCAGCACCACCGCGAAGATCCACACGCCGGTGATGGCGAACCAGAAGTCGGGGATGCTGGCCGCGGTCATCGACAGCAGGCTCGAGATCCGGTCGGCGAGCGAATTCGGCCGGTACGCCGCCCAGCAACCGATCACGATGGCGCCGATGATCGCGAGCAGCATCGTGAAGAACGCCAGCTGCAGCGTGGCCGGGAACGCCCGCAACGCCATGGTCGCGGCGGACTCACCGGTGCGCAGCGATTCGCCGAAGTCGAGGTGGACGACCCCGGACAGGTAGTCGACCATCTGGCTCAGCACCGGCTTGTCGAGGCCGTTCTCGGCCGCGAACTCCGCGCGCTGATCCGGTGTCGCGGAGACCGGGAGGTAGAGGTTGGTCGGGTCGCCGGTGAGGCGGGCGAGCAGGAACACACCGAAGAGGACGACGAGGAGGGGTACGAGGCTGGTGTAGACGCGTCGGCGCAGGAAGGCGAACATGACTCACCGCCTTCGGATCGGGTTCGGTTGGGACATCTCAGTTCCTCCGGGGGGCTGGGAAGAGGGGTTAGCCGTTCGCGGATGTGTCCGCGTGGGTCATCTCGCTCAGGCGCATCTCGTCGCCGGTCGCGGAGTTGGGTGCGTACTGCACCGTCGGGGACTTGGCGAGCACCGCATTCATGTGAGCGATGTACGCGAACTGCCGGATCTCCTTCGGCTCGTTGGCCAGTACCGAGGCGAACGCGTCCTGGCGTTCGTCGCCGACGAGTTGCTCGGCCGCGTCGATCTGCGCGTCGTATCCGGGGGAACCGAAGTAGCTCTGGTATCCGTCGCTGCGCATGTACTGGTCGACGGTGAACTGCGCGTCACCCGCCTGGTTGCCGTGCTGGATCATCAGCAGAATCGGTCCGGTGCCCTGCGGGAACGGCCGGATCTGGTACTGCATCTGCCCGGCCGTGTCCATCATCTCGATCTTCACGTTCAGGCCGGCCTTGCTCAGCGAGTTCTGGATGACCTCGATGGTCTCGTTGATCTTGGGGAACTGGCCCGTGCGCCCGATCAAGCGGATCTGGTTGTCCACGGGAACGCCGTCGGCCTTGGCCTCCGCCACCAGTTGCGCGGCGCGATCGGAGTCGTAGGGGGTCGGCTGAAGATCGGGGTCGAACCCGACGATGCTGCTGCCGACGAGTTGCCCGGCCGGCTCGCCGAGACCCTGGAACAGCGCCTTGACGATCCCTGCCCGGTTGACGGAGAGGTCGATGGCCTCGCGGACGCGGTAGTCGTCGAGCGGCGGTTCGGTGGCCATCATGCGCAGCGCCGTCGTCTCGTTGTTGGGGTAGGCCACGCCGAGGTCGCCCGCGCCGTCCTCCGGACCGAGGTACGTGGCGAGTTCGGCCTCGTCGTTGGTGACCATCGCGGCCCGGACGCTGCCCTCGGTCCGCCACTGGTAGATCGCCCGCGTGTACTCGGGCGCCGGGCCCCAGTACGTGTCGTTGCGGACCAGCGCGAGTCGCTGCCCGTGATCCCAGTAGTCGATCTCGTAGGGGCCGGTGCCGATGGGATCGCGCACCTTGTCCTGGGCGTCGGTGGTGGACGGCACCATCTCCACGAACGAGATCCGCAGCGGAAGGATCGGGTCGGCGGCGGGGGTCTGCACCGTCACGGTCGACGGGTCGATCGCGTTCACCACGAGTTCGTCGTCGCCGAAGACGTACCCGTCGACGTCGCAGCCGATGGTCGAGTTGACGGTGCGATCGATCGAGAAGGCGGCGTCCTCGGCGTCGAACGCGCTGCCGTCGCTGAACGTGACGCCCGGATGGATCCGGAACGTCCAGACCGTGTCCGACGTCTGCTCCCACGAGTCGGCGAGCTTCGGTTCGAGATCGCCGGTATCGGCGTTGCGTTCCACCAGCGGCTCGGTGATGTTGGAGCGGACGACGACTCCGGTAGAGGTGAGTGACGCGTCGCAGGGTTCGAGTGTGGGCGGCTCCTGCGGGAGCACGATCCGCAACGTGTCGGGGCTGGCGGCGTCGCTGTGGCTCGAATTGGCCACCGAGCAACCTGCGACCAGAGCCGGCACCGTCAGTGCGGCGGTGGCCACGACGACGGCGCGGTAACGGGTTCCCTGCTGCAACGAACGTGCAGGGCTCATGGTGTCCTCCGTAGGGATGTGTCGCGTACTCGACGCGAGTGAAGAGGGCCCGCCTGTGACGGTAGACACACGCTATGAGCGGCGCGGAGGAGCCGTCAACAGGGGGAAACGGCGCAAAACGGCTCGTGAGGGCCATCACACGCCTGATTGACGGAGACTGCGATCACCCCGGCAGGCCCCTGACCGGCACATACAGGGGGTTACGGCATCTGCGCACGTCAACGCGCCGCCAACCAATGCCGTTTGAGTATCGATCCATGTTATTTACGTGTTGGACAGGTATTCCGAGCGCCGCTTAACGTACGGGTAACCGGTGACGCGGAGAGTCGCGCCACCACTCGTCAGGAGGCACGATGGTGACCGCAGAGTCGTCCGTGAAAGAAGCTGCTGCACAGACTGTTTCGGGAGGACGCGTTCTGAAGGTCGGGCCGCTGAAGCCGTCCCTCACCGCGACGCTCGCCGAGAAGTACGACGCACTCGACCTCCCGCTCGGCGACGACCGCACCCGCTTCCTCGCCGAACACGGCGAGTCCGTCACCGCGGTCGTGACGTCCGGCCGCACCGGAGTCGACGCCGCACTGATGACGGACCTGCCGAACCTCGGCGCCATCGTGCACTTCGGAGTCGGTTACGACACAACCGATGTCGCGCTCGCCGAGGAACTCGGAATCGGCGTGAGCAACACCCCCGACGTCCTCACAGACTGCGTCGCCGACACCGCCGTCGGATTGCTGATCGACACGCTCCGCGGCTTCTCCGCCGCCGACCGCTTCGTGCGTGACGGCCGCTGGCCTGCCGAGGGCAACTTCCCCCTCACCCGGCAGGTGAGCGGCACCCGGGTCGGCATCGTCGGGCTGGGACGCATCGGCTCCGCCATCGCCACCCGCCTCACCGGCTTCGGCTGCACGATCTCCTACCACAATCGTCGCGAGGTTCCCGGCTCCCCGTTCGCGTACGTCGGCTCGGCCGCCGCACTCGCCGCCGGGGTCGACGTGCTGATCGTCGCCGCAGCGGGCGGCAAGGGCACCGAAAAGCTCGTGGACCGAGAGGTTCTCGAAGCCCTCGGACCCGACGGCTACCTGATCAACGTGGCACGCGGAAGCGTCGTCGACGAGGACGCGCTCGTCGAACTGCTCACCAAACACAAGCTCGCCGGTGCCGGACTGGACGTGTTCGCCCGGGAACCGCACGTTCCCGAAGCGCTCCTCGCGCTCGACACCGTCGTCCTCCTCCCCCACGTCGCGAGCGGCACGACCGAGACCCGGGCCGCGATGGAGGCTCTCACCCTGCAGAACCTCGACGAATACCTCGCCCAGGGCACCCTGACCACCCCCGTACTCGAGCCGAGGTCACGATGAGCGTCATTCTCAGCTACGTTCCGACAATCGAAGGTCGTGGCGCCCTGGCCTTCGGATTCGCCGAAGCCCGCATGCGTGCAACCGATCTCGTGGTGATCGCCGACGGCGACAGCGCCTCGAATCCCGGCTTCGGGGCCGAACTGCACTCCGCAAGGGAGGAAGCGGACGCAGCCGGCGTCGACTACCGCATCGCGCGGAACGAACCCGACCGCTCCCACGCCGACAACCTCATCGACGCGTCCTACGACTCCGCCGCCGAACTCCTCGTCCTCGGCATGCGACGACGCTCGCCCGTCGGCAAACTCCTCATGGGCTCCGTCGCTCAGCGCGTGCTCCTCGAGGCGCAGTGCCCGGTCGTCGGGGTCAAGCCTCCCGTCGCAGCAGAGGTCTGAGCCGCCCGGACGGGGTCGGATCACCGGCCCATCCGTAACCCTCACGGCGCCGAATACCTGCCGTGGGACAGCCATGATCGATGGGCCTCAACGCGCCGACGGCGCGGAACTGGGCGGTCGCCTCCTGACCTTGGTCGGCGACCGCGACTTCCAGGCGCTCGCACCCGAGATCTCCCAGATCGCGTGCGACCACGGCAGCGACCGGTCGGCGTTCACGGAGGTCGTGGCGTGGATCGTCACCACCATCGCCGACCTCATCGCGGATCCGGCCTCGAGCGTCAACGATGCCGTCGACAGCTTCATCAGCGTCGTCCCCGTCGTGCACGACACAGCCGCGCTGAACGAGGAGTTGCCCGCGCCCGCCGAGTGGCTGTTCACCGCCGTCGTGAGACACCTGCAGAGCAGGCACCGGGCGGGATCCGATCCCCCGCCGCCCGTGCCTGCCGACACCGCACTCACGCGCATGCAAGCCCTCGTCGAAGCGTTGCTCTGGCTCGACGCCCTCCTCGAGTGCGACCACAGCCTGTAGGCGAGCTCGAGTCCCTGGCTCGGGGACGGTGCCCTCGCGGTGACGGCCGTCTCGAGTCGGAATAGCCCGGCCCGTGTGCCCGTTCCCCTAGTGGATCCCGATACTGCGCGGCGGCACCGAGAACGGCGCTGCCGAACACGACCTACGGAAAGACCGATATTTGTGAATCTCTTCTCCCCCTTGACACTCGGCGAACTCGAACTGCCCAACCGGGTCGTGATGGCACCCCTGACCCGCGTCCGCTCCGGGCGTGACGGCGTGCCCGGACCGCTGGTGGTCGAGCACTACCGACAGCGGGCCTCTCTCGGTCTGATCGTCAGTGAAGGCACCTACCCCAGCCACGCCGGCCAGGGCTTCCCCGGCCAGCCCGGGCTGGTGACACCCGAGCAGGTTGCGGGCTGGAAGAACGTCGCCGACGCCGTGCATGCGGCCGGTGGACGGATCGTCGCGCAGGTCATGCACGCCGGCCGTGTGACCCACGAGGGAACCACCGGCGGTCACGAGGTCGTCGGTCCGAGCGCCGTCGCTATCGACGGCGAGACCCGCACCTACGAGGGGAAGGAGCCGTACCCGGTGCCCCGCGCGCTGGGTACCGAGGAACTCTCCGCCGTCATCGAGGAGTTCGTCCAGGCGTCGCGGAAGGCGGTGGCAGCCGGGATGGACGGCGTCGAAATCCACGCCGCGAACGGCTACCTGCTGCACGAGTTCCTCTCCCCGGCATCCAACCTGCGTGAGGACGCGTACGGCGGCTCACCCGCGAACCGGGCACGCTTCGTCGTCGAGGTGTTCGAGGCCGTGGCAGACGCCATCGGCGCCGGCCGGGTGGGTATCCGCATCTCACCCGAACACAACATCCAGGACGCCCTGGAACTGGATGCCGACGACGTTCAAGCCACCTACGGTGCGCTGGTCGACGCCATTGCTCCGCTGAAGCCCGCCTACCTGAGCATTCTGCACAAGGACCCGTCCGGGCCCCTGGCGCAGGACCTGCGGACGCGCTTCGGCGGCCCGGTGCTGATCAACAGCGGTTTCGGGGCGATCACCACCCGCGACGAAGCGCTGGCAATCCTCGACGACGGCCACGGCGATGCCGTCGTCGTCGGGCGTCCCGCGATCGCCAATCCGGATCTCGTGCGGCGCTGGCAGGAAGACCTGCCGCTCAACACCCCGGACCCCCAGACCTTCTACTCGGAGGGAGCGAAGGGCTACACCGACTACCCGGTGTTGCAGCACTGAGCTGTCCCCAGGCCGACACGCTGTGGCCCATGACGCCAGGTCATGGGCCACAGCGCTATCCGACGGACGCCCCCGCGTCGCGTATCCGGGTCCGGCACCGTACGGTTAGTCGTAGTTGAGTACACAGCTACCGAGTTCACGGGCCGCCCGGCGTGTCCGTGTTCCAATCGGGCGTACCAACTGTGCACGCTGTGCCAGGACGCCCACCTCGAAGGTGGCCGACAGTGAGAGCACCATTCCGCACGACGCTCTCGCAGCCGAAGCTCCCGACGAACAGTTTTACTTCTATCTTCTCGTGACCTGTCGGAGGAACTGCATTTTCGGACCACTGAACTCCGGGCCTGCTCTGCCGCGGCGACGCTCACAGAAGTTGAAAGGTGATCGTTCATGCCACTCACCGTGGAGCACACCACTCGTTACGCCGATGCCCTGATGACGCTGGCTCTGGCCGCGCACCGCCCGGCCACCGTCGTCAACACCGGCACCGGATACGCCGTCCGGGTCGATTTCGAGCGCGGTATTCACCTGCTCGCCACCAACGCACCCGGGGATCTCAGTTCCGATCCGGACGCGCAGAACCCCTGGGTCGTGAGTTTCTTTCAGAAGCAGCCCGCCGCCGAGGACACCCGGCTCGTGACGGTGACCGGGGAATGGCTCGTCGACGCATTCGACCAGGCCCTCGCGATGATGCCGATTTCGGGGATCGCCGACGACCCGGATGCGCAGCCCACCGAACTGCGCCTCGTCGGCACGGATGTCCACGACCTCGCTAGGTAACACCGCCTGACGGGGCTACATCCGCTCGTCACCGCCCGGCAGCAGACCGTCTACCCCCACCGGGTAGGCGGTCTGCGAGTCTCCCCAGCCGCTCGACCGCGGGCAGCGCCTGCGCGATCTTCTCGGCGTCACGGGCGATGATCTCGGCGCTCTGGTCGATGCCCTTCGCGCTGACGGCGAGCCCCTCCGCGGTCTCCGCGATCTGCTTGGCCGCGTCGAGCAGTTCGGACAGGTCGTCGAGCGCGGGCCCCAGACGGTCGATCAGCACCCCGATCTGTCGTATTCGGAGCATCACCGTCGTGACGGCGTGTTCCCACTCGCGGATCTCGCTCGAGACGTTCTGCAGGATCTTGATGGGAGGCTCCTTGTCAGTGCTCGGCGGCCGGGCCTGGCGACGCGCATCCAACCTATCTGTTACTCCCAGTTTCCCGTACTCGGCCTAGCTGCTCAGATCGTGGCCGGTGGCCGCGCGCGCGTAGGAGTGGAGGCTGGCGATCACCCCGGCGCGGAACAGCGCATCGATCTGGTGGTTTTGGTCCTGGTCGGCGCTGGAGATCCGCGGGTTACCGGGATGGGGGTCATCTTTGTATGAGCACATTGGCGCGGACCGTCTGGCGATGATTTCGGCGGCGATGGAGATGGCGGTCTCGGCTGGTCCGCGGTTGCCGATGTCGAGGCCGATTGGGCTCGACAGTGCGGTGAGGTGTTCGGGGCGGAGGCCGCCTGCGGTGAGTGCTTGCCGTCGGTTGGTGTCGGCGGTGAGTGACCCCATGGCGCCGATGTAAGCGAGGGGTTGTGCCCATTTGGTTTTGTCGAGGCATTCGAGGAGGACGGGAATGTCGATTTTGGGGTCGTGGGTGAGAACGACAATGACTGTGCGGGAATCGAATCGGCCTTTGTTGCGCTCACTTATGATCCAGTCCGACGGCCATTCGCACACGACCTCGTCGACATCGGGAAATCGTTGCGATGTCGTGAACACGGGGCGGGCATCGCAAATGGTGACCCGGTAGCCCATTCGGGTACCGACTATCCCGGTTTCCGCGGCGAAGTCGGTCGAACCCACGATCACCATCCGTGGCCGGGACTGGAAGCGGCGTATCAGCGTTCCGGAGGGGGTCAGGCCGGTGGGGGCGTCGAGTTCGTTTGCGATGCGGTGGGTACCTGCTTCCGGTCCGGTGAGGACCGTCTCGAGGATGACGGTTTCGTCGCGCAGTGTCCCTTCCATGAGGTCGGCGAGTTGCGGCATGGTCTCGCGGTCTACGCGTTCCACGAGCACGGTCAGCGACCCGCCGCAGGTCAGTCCGGGTTCGAGGATGTCGCCGGTGGGGCCGTAGTGCTCGATTCGGGGGTGGCCGGTGGTGAGGACGTCGAGGGCGGTCTCGTAAAGGGCGCCTTCGACGCAGCCGCCCGAGATGCTGCCGACCACGGTTCCGTCCTGATGGACTGCGAGCATGGCGCCGGGGTCTCGCGGGGATGACCCGTGAGTGGCGATGACGGTGGCGACAGCGACAGCGCGGTGTGCTTCCCATTCGGTGTGGATGTCGCGAAGGACGGTGTTCACGAGTGCCTCGCAATTCTGTTCGCGTCACGGTTCCGGCGACCGGGGCTGGGGAGCCGTCGCGGTGGTGGCGAGGATCGTACAATAGTTTTGCGCAAAGATAAGTCCTGAAATTGTCGGTGAGCCGGTCGCCGGTAGGCGAGACTGATTCGCGGCACCGTGCCCGTATCGAATCTGGAGTGTGAAGTGGCCGAATCGGATCGGGTGGATGGGGTCGGTGAGATCATCCGGCAGTGGACTCGGACGCGTCCCGAGCTGGACGTGTCGGCTTTGGAGATTTTCGGACGGCTGCATCGGAGTTTTCTGCTGTACCGGGCTCAGATCAATGAGCTGTTCGAACGGTTCGGGACGAACGAGGCGGGGTTCGACGTTCTCGCCTGCCTTCGGCGTGCGGAACCAACGTTCCGCCGCACTGCCGGGGAACTGGCGAAGCAGACCTTGATCACCACGGGTGGCCTGACGATGCGGGTGAACCGGCTCGAGGATGCCGGCCTGGTACTGCGCGAGCGCGATGACATCGACTCCCGCGTGGTGTATGTGACGCTCACCGACGCGGGCCGGAAACTTGTCGACGCTGTCTCGGATGCGCACTTCGCGGAGCTGGCGCGGATGCAGGGTGGCCTCGAGGGTGGTCAGCGCGAGCAGCTCGCCGATCTTCTGTCCGTCCTCGAGGGCTCCTTACAGGCTGCCGCATCGGAGAATGTCGCCAAGTCGCTCGGCGCAGCGTCTGCATAGAGCTCGAATCCAATATGGGCGATCGTGGGGCCCCCCGGGTCGCTTGACGTGGTCGCAGGGCGTTCTTGGGGTGGTGCAGCTACGCGTCGGTGGCGGTGTTTCGATGCAGCTACGACTGCGACCTGAACTCTTCGGTGGGTGTTGCGCCTCGGCTCCGTGGGCATCGACGCAATCGGTCCGGCGACCGTGGCCGAGCTATTGACCTCAGGGCGCCAGGAACGTAGAACTATCTTATAGCAAAGATACTTTGCGCTGAGTCTTCTTGGACCGGCATTCGTTGTCCTTTCGAATGGAACGAGGCACATGCACAAGAGCGGCCTTCCCACGGTGGCTGCGGAGGGCGGCGGCACAGTGACCGCCCTACCCTTTCGCGGCGTTGCGACCCCCGAGCAGAACCCAGCAGACGGCAGGCTCGGCGCGCGTGGCTCCTTGGCTGCCGTGCTGTTCCTCCCCGACCCAGCCGCCTACGACTGCGTTGGCAGTGAGGATCAGATCGTGGTTCGTGAGCATCTTCGGGGCCGGAATCGGCGTAAGTTCGTCTACACCGGACTCGGTTCGGTAGCCGTCCGCGCCGCACTCGACGTCGTCTCCGCGGCCGTCGAACGGCGCGCCCTACAAGGGGTGAATCACCACATGCATACCGGCTATGGGAGACCGAGCTGCACACTCGTGCGGGGAGCCCGCTGATGCGCACCCAGGCCCTGGGGGCCGGGTTGGTGGCACAGAGCCAACTCGCGATGGCCCCTTTCCGGCTCCATCGCCCCACCACCATCGAGGACGCCCTGGCGATCGTGTCCGAACATCCGGACGCTGTTTTCGCCGCTGGCTGCTCGGATCTGGTCGCCCAGATCCGTGAGGGCTGCGCCCCGAACACGTTGGTGTCGCTGCAGAAGGTCGATGCGCTCCGCATCACCAGCCACGAGGCCGGTGTTCTTCATATCGGCCCGATGGTGACCCACCACATGGGTGCGACGGACGACATCGTCGGCACCGCGATCCCGAACCTCGCGGCGGCATGGGCGTCGATCGCGACCGTTCGGATCCGCTACACCGCGACCGTCGGCGGAAACCTGATGGCGCGGCGGTACCGCTACGAGATGCCGCTGCTTCTCGGGGCGCTCGGCGCGGACCTGGTCTTCGACGCCGGCGCGCTCTCCCGCCCGGTCGCGTCGTTGTGGGCGGACAGCGGAACCGATCAGCGAGGTCTGTTGACCGACATCACCGTACGAACGGACGACCTCGTCTGGTTCGGATATGAGCGTTCGATGCGTCCGACGGCGACAGTGGCCCTCGCGGTGCGTCGCAACCCCGACGGCACCCTGCAGGTGCGCGCGCAATCGGGATCGGAGTACCGCCACGGATTCGCACTGACGGCCGATACCGGCGCCCGCGAACTCGATCCGCTCGAGGTGAGTGCGCAGCTTGCCCAGCAGCTACCGGACGACTGTGCCGATTACACCGGCTCGGCGGAGTACCGCCGGCACCTGGTGCGTGTGTTGACGCGCCGCCTGCTCACCGCGGCATGTGCTCAGCTGAAGGGAAAGACAACGAGATGACCGAGTACACCGATCGCGAGACCGATCGATCCGCTGCCCCCGACGGAGAACTCGACACCTGCATCGAGTTCGCCCTGAACGGCGTCAAGCAGACCGTGCGCGTCGCCGCCAACGCCATCCTGCTCGACGTCCTGCGCAACAACCACGGCTGCAACGGCGTTCGCGGTTCCTGTGAGCGTGGGGTCTGTGGAGCGTGCACCGTGCTCGTGGACGATCTGCCCGTCGCCTCCTGTTCGACCTTCGCGTTCAGCATCGACGGCGCCTCGGTCGAGACAGTGGAAGGGTTGGCCGCGCCCGACGGCACGCTGTCCCCGCAGCAACGTGCATTCTCCGAGTGCGGGGGTTTCCAGTGCGGCTTCTGCACGTCCGGGATGTTGATGCTCACCACCGGGCTGCTGCGTCAGGACCCACAACCCGATCGCGGCACCATCCGGGAATGGATCAGTTCCAACACCTGTCGCTGTACCGGATACGAGATGATCCTCGAATCGGTCGAGCGCGCTGCCGAACTGACCGGTGAGACGAACGGGGAATCCGCGTGACCGCGACACCCGAATCCTTCACTCACAACGTTGATTCCGACGCCGCGGGCGGTGGGTACACCGTGTATTCGCTGCCGACCGTCTCTCCGGACAAGCGGGTCACCGGACGCGATCTGCCGCGCGCGGACGCCGCGGTCAAGGTGACCGGCAAAGCGGTCTACAACACTGACATCGTGCGACCGGGCATGCTGCACGCGAAGGTGCTGCGGAGTCCGCACGCGCACGCTCGTATCGTGTCCATCGACGCGAGCGCCGCCGGGGCACTGGACGGCGTCACCGCGGTGCTGACCCGCAACGAAACCGACGGCCTGGGGTGTTACGGCACCATGGTCAAGGACCAGCCGGTCGTCGCGACGGACGCCGTCCGCTATGTCGGCGACATCGTCGCCGCCGTCGCTGCGGTAGATGAGCGCACGGCACTGGCGGCACTGGACCTCATTCAGGTCGAATACGAGATTCTGCCCGCGGTATTCGACGTCGACGAGGCCCTCGATCCGTCGTCGCCGACAATCCATCCGCTCGAGCCGCGCGGTGGTCTGCCCCCTTACCGGAACGGCGCGTCGGCGTCGCTGCGCATCGACCACAATGTCAGCTACGAATTCCGTTACAGCACTGGATCACCGGACGTGTGGGAGGAGTGCGACCACATCTTCGAGGACACCTTCCTCTTCTCCCGGATGAACCATATGCATCTCGAACCGTTCGTCACGGTCGCGGAGGCAACCGATGAACAGATCGAGGTCTGGACGGCGACGCAGAGCCCGTTCAACCTCCGCCAGGAACTCGGGCACGTATTCAACCTCCCCGAAAACCGGATCCGGGTGCACGTCGCCCTGCTCGGCGGAGCGTTCGGCGCGAAGAACGGCCCGAAGGCCGACCCGGTCGCCATCCGCCTGTCCCAGCTCAGCGGCGGCCGGCCGGTGCGGTTCTGCATGAGCACGGAAGAGGGCTTCCTCACCGTGTCGCAGCACGCGGCGAAGCTGATCGTCAAGGCCGGCGTCAAGGCGGACGGCACCTTTGTCGCCCGCAAATCGACGGTGCTCCTCGACAGCGGGGCCTACGCCGAACACAGTCCGGCGGTGGCGGAGAAGGCCGGCTATCGGATGCCGGGCGCGTATCGCTGGCAGCACATCGACACCGTCTGCAAGGCGGTTACCACGAACACGGTGCCCGCCGGCGCCATGCGCGGCTTCGGTGCCACGCAGACCACGTGGGCCGGTGAACGTCAGATCGACCTCATCGCGCAGCGACTCGGCATCGATCCCTACGCACTGCGGCTGAAAAACCTCAAAAAGCTCGGCGAAGAATTCGTCCCCGGGGATGCGGGGATCGACTCCGACCTCGCCGAGGGAATGCGTCTGGTCGCGGACGCTATCGGCTACCACTCCAGGGATCGCAGCGGAAACCGCGGCATGGGGGTATGCGTCGGGCTCAAGGACAGTGGCGGCGGCAACAAGCCCGCGATGGCGCGGGTCAAGGTGACCGCCAACGGCGACGTCTTCCTCAATTGCGCGCTCACCGAGATGGGCCAGGGCGGGCACTCCGCGTTGTCCCAGATCGTCGCCGACGTCCTGCGCACCAGCCGCGACCGCGTCGTGTACACGCGCATCGACACCGACCACACCCCCTTCGATCAGGGCACCAACGCCTCGTCCGGCGTGGTGGTGATGGGACAGGCCGTCCGGAACGCGGCGGAGAACCTGCGTAGACAAGTGCTCGAGTGGGCCGGTGAACAGTTCGCCATCGACTCGGCCACCGCAGTGCTCGACGACTGGACGGTGCGCACCCCCACAGGCGAGGTATATCCGCTTCTCCCGCAAATCATGGAGTTCTTCGGACACACCGGGTTCGAGTTCTCGGCCGACGGCTATTACAAGGTGCGCAGTGATGCCGATGCACCCTTGGCCGCCCGGTGTGTCTTCTACGAGATCGGGTGGGCGGCAGCCGAGGTCGAAGTCGACCCGGAGACCGGCAGGGTTACGGTCCTGCAGCTCGTGGTCAGTGGTGACGCGGGCAAGGTGATCAACAAGATCGGCTGCCGCGGTCAGGATGAAGGCGCCGCCGTTCTGGGACTCGCGCAGGCTCTGTTCGAGGAAATGCGCTACGAGAACGGTGAACTTCTCAACGCCGAGGCCCTGCTGTACCGCGTCCCACTCGCGGAGGACCTCCCCGAGCGGTTCGTCTCGATCACCCAGGAGCAGGGACACGGCGCGGGCCCCTTCGGCGCCAAAGGCATGGGGGAGGGCGGCATGCTCCCCATCGCCCCGGCGATTGCGCAGGCCATCGCCGACGCGGTCGGTGCCCAGCTCACCGAGTTGCCGATGACACCAGAGCGCGTCTTTCGTGCACTCTCACCCGGCGGCGTGCCCGGTCTCCCGCCGTTGTCGCACGCCTGAATGCAACCGGACCTCAGACCACCGGTCGTCGGCACAGACGCCGACGACCGGAACGTCGACAGGAGCAGGACCCGACGGCGGCATCCTCCCGCGCAACGTCGCTGTTCCTGCGTCGCAGCGACACTTCAGCGCCGCACCCACACCCCCGTCCGCCGCCAACACCGGAACAACCCGTACGCCGTGCCACGGCTCGTACCGGGCCGGCACATCCCGCCACGTCGTACCCGCCCGAATCCGCCACCGGATCCCGTCGATGAGCTGCCGTTTCGTCCACTTCGGCGAACGGCCCGCCTTCCTACCCAGAGGCAGCAGCGGCACCAACCGCGCCCATTGCACGTCGGTAACGTCCGCCCCGGCCCCGCGACGCTGGGCACGAGGTCATTCAACGGCAGCGACACATCCACTTGATCGAAAACTCACAGCCGAACCACCTTTGAAACACGACCTAAGCCTCGGGGTCCAGCCAGGGCCGATCGTCGCGGCCCTCGACATAGGTCCCGCCGGGCGGACCGTCGAGCAGCCCCAGCAGCAACTCACGCGCCGCCCGAGCGGCACCGGCGAGCTCAGTCCGGGGTGAAAACAGGTCCATCCCGATGACGAACCACGCCGCCAGCGCGGCGATCGGCGCAAACGCCAGCACAAACGGAACGGCGAATTGCCGGGCAGCACGCCACGGAACCGTCACCAACCCGAACACCACCACCAACACCGCCGGCGCCGCCCAACTCACCCAATTCGACGCCGGCGGCGGATCAGGCCCAACGAGGTGAACGAACCGTGCGGAGACACCCGGGGACGCGGAACATCGAACCAGGTCCCGATCCGGGCCTACGGCCGCCAGAAGGGCGTTCAGCGCCTCCGCCTTCGTGCCCAGGATCGCCCGCGCCGCCGTCGGCGGAATCTGCACCGTCAGGAACACCCGCCGCAACCAGATCGTCCGCGGTGAACCGGTCCGCCTCCCCCACCCGCTCCCCGGTGCTCGACCAGGAGTCGAAGTGCGCGCCGACGAAGGCGTCCTCGCCCAGATACGGGCGGCCGTATTACTTCGTCAGAGCCGCGGTCGCCGCGGCGTCCGAGTCCGTCGCAAGAGTCGTGAGCAGCCGCAATGTCATATACCCCGCACTCTCTCACCCCTCAGGTACCGGCGGCCGGGAACCGAGCCGGGGTGGTCGCTACGCGCCGGGCCCGGAATCGGGGGCGGTGTCGTCCGCGGTGCGGCCGTCGGCTGTCTCGGGCAGAAGCGTGCGCGCCTTCTCCGCCAGGTCCGGCAGCGCACCCCGCCGATCACCGTAGGCCCGCGCCGGAGCGGCCAGAGCCAGTTCCTCACCCACCAGCACCACCGGGCTGGTGGGATACGCGACCCGGGCCACGAACCGGGTGATCTCATCGGCCGTCAGAATCTTCCCGAGCGGCGGCGTGGTTGCTGCACCGGTCATGGCATCTCCCCCATTGTCAGAGCTGGACGTTGCGTGGGCAGTAGCCCTTCGGCCGTCACAGGGACGTGCCATCTGCCCAGTTCAGTGATAGGAATGCGCGGTGATCGACGCGCACAAAGGATGGCCTGAAGGCGAGTGCACCACCACTCGCTTCTTCGACGGCATTGACCGCTGGAGGACTGCGAACCCACCGCCCGGACGCCGAGTTCGTGCCGCGGCGCGTCTCCAGCTTGTGGCCTGTCATGCCTGCCAATGTGGAGAGCCGGTCCGCCGCCGACCCGAGATCTTCAGCGACTGGCTGGTGCTGGCGGTGGCGTTTGGGCTGGCGTCGTTGGCGCCGAGCAGGAGGGCGCCAACAAGGTTGTCGATGTCAATGACCTGCCCTTCCGGAAGCGGATCGATGACCGGTCACCCCCAAGAGCTCCGGGTGTCGGCTGGTTACGGGTTGTTCGGTTCCCGCTAGAAGATGGCCCGTGGGATCAATCCGGTGGTTCGTCCATCCTGATCAAGGACATGTCCTGCCCTCTTGAATGTGTGGAGGCTGATGAACCGGTCCGAAATGGTGATGGACGGAAGTTCTCGCGTGAGTGCAGCCGCGAATGGCGCAATCTCGCTAACCGTCTGAAACCACATCGTGGCGACGATTGTCGAGGTTCCGGTAGTGGCGTTTGCAATTCGGCATTTTGGAATTCGGCTCAATAGGTTGCCGACCGTGTTCAACTCGCTCGGTGCGGTCGTGATCATGAAAGTCGTCTCAACGACTGGTCCGACAAGTGTGTTCGCTCCCTCGCAGCGCAGGGCCACGCGGCCCCCGTCGATCAGCCTTTCGACGCGGCGTCGCGCGGTCGGTCCGGTCACATCGCATTGCTCGCCGAGTGTGGTCCATGCTTGACGCCCATCTTTCGCCAGAGCTCCGAGCAGAGAACGATCGAGATCGTCCAGGAATGGAATCGTTTTCCTGCGTGTGGGCGCTGCCTGGGGTAATTGGAGAAGATGGGCCTGTTCCAGGTCTAACGCCTGGACGCGCCACCGCGCGCCTTCTGTGTAGTTGGTGAGCACGACCGTCGTTGCCACCGACCTGATTCCTTCGATCACCTCGATGCGGTCGGTGAGCAGACGGGTGAGGTCGGCAATGCTGGACACGAACACGATCACATGGAAGTCCGACGTCCCGGATGTGCTCGATACCGTGTCGACTGCTGGTTCGGCAATCAGGGCTTCTGCAACGTCATGCTTGCTCTGGGGTCTGCAGGTGATCGCAAGCCATGCGGCACATCCGAATTTCAGGAAGGTCGGGCCCGGAGCCACCGCGATCCATGCCGAGCCGCTCTCGGACAACAGCTTCCATCTTCGGGCGAGTGTCTTCGGCGAGTACTGAAGTGCCTCCGCCAAGTCCGCCCAGTCAGCGCGGGGGTTGAGCTGCAGCGCGCCGATAATTGCAAGGTCCAGTTCTGCTGCAGCCTGAGAGGTCATATTGGACATTATGGCCGTAAAAATTATGGAAATCGGCCAAAACCCAGGTCTCGTGAGGTGCGCCACTCAGAGTGGTTGAGCGCGAGTTGCGCAACCGGGACTCCCGGCCCACGAAGTCGAGGTCGATGCATGTGGACACAATCAGTCAGGGGTGAGGAAGGTGCCGTCCAACGGGCGGGTAGACAGCGGGCGGGCGTTGTGGCGCACGCAGTCGGGGCTGGCACCGCTCCCGCTCACCTGCTGCGCGGAATCGGTGGTAGCGCCGACAGTTTCGCACCACAATTCGGTGAGCTCAACAGTTCCCTGAGGCTGCTCGCGTGGGACGCCCCCGGTTCCGGGCGCAGCGGGGATCCCGGACGTCGGTTCGACCTGGACGACTACGCTGACGCCGCGGCCGAGGTAATCAGGGACCGCTGCGGCCAGGTAGGCCAGATGCGTCCTGGTGGTCCACCCTCCTCGGGAGCGCCGCAACGCGTGGTCGGCGGGCTCGATCTCGA
The DNA here is from genome assembly GCF_030056875.1 of Rhodococcus sp. IEGM 1351. Taxonomy (NCBI): domain Bacteria; kingdom Bacillati; phylum Actinomycetota; class Actinomycetes; order Mycobacteriales; family Nocardiaceae; genus Rhodococcus; species Rhodococcus sp. IEGM 1351. The sequence continues at coordinate 25,053 of NZ_JASHKU010000023.1, forward strand.
CCTCGCCGGGCGGCACGGACTGCGCCTCGGGAGCCCAGCGCACGCCCGCCGCATGCTGGTGAGCCTGCGCGATGGTCGAATCCACGCTGACGTCCCACACGATCGCACCCCGCGCGGCTTGGGTGAGTGCCGGCAATCCCGTCAGGATCCGCATCTCTGCGGACATTTCTGTTCGTGGCGTGCCAGCTTGCCGCTGACCATGTTTCGCAATTAATCCCCCACGTGGATTTCTCTTGCTTTCCGCCCACGAGTGGAAATCGTTAACTGTGCACACGGTCTATTTCTTCGTGCGAGCCATGCGTGGCCGATTCCGCCGAGGTGTGTAGCGGCATTTCGGGCCGGGGAATCCATTTCCCGCTCTATTTCATCTGTCACTCAGTGCCTGAATCTTGCGGTCTCGCGGTTCGGCATAACAGCAGGTTGAGGGCTCAAACTTTAAGAAATGAGAGCTTGCGCACAACTAGCCTCAGCGTTAAGATATTGACCACTTAAATAATTTGAAGGTTTTCCATTGTGCTCGTTATTCCAGAAACAGAGGGTCCCTAGAACGCTCTGATTCGCCACGCGGTTCACGCGCCGCGTGATCGCATGTTCGTCAAATAGCCGGGAGGCACAGTATGGGTGGTGCAGTCGCACGACCAGCGGGCGCAGGCTCGCCGAAGAAGGTCGCACTGGCGAGCCTGATCGGCACAACCATCGAGTGGTACGACTTCTTCATCTACAGCACCGCAGCGGTGCTCGTATTCAACCATCACTTCTTCCCCAGCTTCGACCCGGCCATCGGAACGCTGCTGGCCTTCTCGACCTTCGCCGCCGGCTTCGTCGCCCGCCCGATCGGAGCCATCGTGTTCGGTCACTTCGGGGACAGGGTGGGCCGAAAATCGATGATGGTCGTCACCATCTTGATCATGGGCGTCGCCACCGTGCTGATCGGCCTGCTGCCGACATATGCCACCATCGGCGCCTTCGCTCCGGTGCTGCTGGTGCTGCTGCGACTGACACAAGGCTTCGCGCTCGGCGGCGAATGGGGCGGTGCTGCGCTCATGGCCACGGAGCATTCCCCCGATAACCGACGTGGTTTCTTCGGCAGCTGGCCGCAGGCGGGGGTGGCGGTCGGACTGATCCTGGCGATGACCGTGTACCTACCCCTCGATGCAATGGCCGATGATCACTTCATGGCCTGGGGGTGGCGTGTTCCGTTCCTCCTCAGCGCGGTACTGGTGATCACCGGACTGATCATCCGGGTACAGGTCGCCGAGAGTCCGGAGTTCGACCGGGTCAAGGATGTGCACGCGGTCGTGCGCCTGCCCATCATCGAAGTTCTTCGCACACACCCGAAGCAGGTCCTCCTGGTCGCCGGCGCCAGCCTGTCGCCGGGCATCTTCTTCTACCTCCTGACCGTGTACAACTTCGTCTACACGCAAGAGGCGGGCGGCCTGAGTCAAAGCTCCATGCTGATTCTGGTGATCGTCACCTCCGCGGTCGGATTCGTGGTCACCCCGATCGCAGGTGCGCTCTCCGACAGGTTCGGCCGGCAACGGCTCTTCCTGCTGGGCCTTGCCCTCATCGGTTCTCTCGCCTTCCCGCTCTACTGGGCGCTCGACTCGGGCTCGTACGGCTTCATCGCTGTCTGCTACGTCGCCGCGACCATCGCCGTATACATCCCCTGGGCGCTGCAGCCGGCATACTTCTCCGAGGCATTCGACGCACGAGTCCGCTACAGCGGGCTGTCGTTGGCCACCACCCTCGGCAACCTCTTGGGCAGCGCTATCGCGCCTCTCATTGCCGGCACACTACTCAGCGCAACTCATGCGTCCGTCTCCATTTCCCTGTATGTCTTCGTCACCGCAGCAATGTCGTTCGTCTGTGTACTGGTGCTCGGACGGACGAACCGGAAAAAAGACACGCAAGCCGACAGCGGAATCGGCACCGATAACGTGAGCGGGCTCCGCACTCCCACCTACTCGGAGTGATACCCCTCATGGACGTCGCCTCTCGGGCACGGAAGCACTCACAATGACAGCGAACTCTGATCGGGTCCCACAGCTCCTGAAAGAACAACCTCTCGGAGAAGGGGTGCTCACCGTCCTGCGCTCTAGGGGTTCAGGCTCCGCCCGCCGCGGCACAGAATTCGCCCCCATCCAGTAACAGATAACACGCTGACGGAAGGAAACCCTATGAGCAGCAATGAATCACGCTACGAAACATTCACCCTGGAACGCGCAACACCCACCATCGGGGCATTCATCCACGGCCTGGATCTTCGTGACGAGATCACACCGCAGTGCCAGACCGAACTGCGCACAGCCTTCCTGGAACACGAAGTCCTGTTTCTTCGCGATCAGCACCTCGAGCCAGAAGATCAGCTCCGATTCGCGAAGGTGTTCGGAGACCCCCAGGAAGTAAGTGCATTCTTTCCCTCCCTTCCGGGAAACCCGTTCATCGAGGTGCTCGAATCTCGCGGTCGCGCAGCCGGAACCGACGTCTGGCACTCCGATCTGACCTGGCAGGCGACTCCAAATTCCGCGACCTGCCTCCACGCCCAGGACATCCCGCCCTGCGGCGGTGACACACTGTGGTCGAGCATGACTGCCGCATATGACGCGCTACCGGAGACGATGAAGAACCTCATCGACGGGCTCGAGGCCGTGCACGATTGGGAAAAGGAACTGACCGGCGTCGTCCGCCAAGGAGAGGACGCGGAAGCACGGTACGAGGAAACACGCCGAAAGTATCCTCCGATGACCCACCCCGTGGTACGCAAGCATCCGGAAACCGGTCGCAGACTCGTCTACGTCAACGAGTTGTTCACCTCCCGCATCTCCGGGGTTCCTCCGCAACTGAGCGACTCGCTACGAAACATGCTCACGGGCCTGGCCAAGACCCCGGAGTACCAGGTCCGATTCCGTTGGGAACCGAACTCCCTGGTGATCTGGGACAACCGATCGACGCAACACTACGCGGTCGGCGACTACCACCCGCACTACCGGCGTATGCACCGCGTCACCCTCAGAGGCGACCGCCCGGCCTGACACCTGTTCGCGGCGCTGGGCGACCCGATCAAGGGTCGCCCAGCAGCACTCATCCCCTCGATGGGCTGATCAATGACGGTGACAGCACCATCGAGGAGGAGAACACAGGCGGGCGGTGCACATTCCGGAGATCATCCGAACGCGATAGGCGTGCTCCACGGCGCCGTCGGTGTTCGGGGTGAAGAGAAGCGGACCTGGACCTCCCTTCCTCTCTAGGCCCGGACAACGGACCGTCCGCTCCAATATCTAACCGATGCAGCGAAATTGAGGATTTCCGGCGCTATCGATCACGAGGCCGTGTGTCATCGTTGCTGGGCCTGCTCGACCACCCAGGCTGCGATCTGCGCGCGGGAGGTGAAGCCGAGTTTGCTGAGTACACGCTCCACATGGCCTTGCGCGGTGCGGGGCGATATCACCAGTCGTGCGGCGATCGCCCTGTTGGTCAGGCCCTCGGCGGCGATCAGTTCGGCGACCTGCCGTTCACGTTTGGTCAGTTTCACTGAGGTATCAGGCGACGCGTCCGGGATCCGTTCGCCGAGGGCATAGGCGATGGCGGCGTCAAAGCCCAAGCGCCGCCCCTCTCGGCGCGCCGCCTCCACGGAGCTCTTGCCGAGCGCTCCATAGGCTCTCTGTTCGGACTCCTCGCGGGAGACGAGTAGATGGGGGAACCCCACCGTGGGGCTGCCCACGGTGCGTCCGAGTTCGTCAGCGGCCGCCATCAGGATGACCGCGCGTCGCGCGTCATGCGCTACGGCGGCGATCGAGCCCAGTGTCTCGAGGCACGCGATGGCGGTGCGCGGGGTGTTCACCTGCCGGGTCAACTGCAGTGACTGTTCGAGTAGTTGAACTGCCTGATCGGTATCACCGTGGCGCCACCCCGCATCGCCCATGGCCCACAGCGCGAACGACTGGTACATCGATTCACCGTGCGCCTGTGTGATCGCGACGATCTGTTCGTAACAGTCACTCGCCCGCTGGGATTCGCCGAGTTGTTCGTAGGCCATCCCCAGCCGGTGCAGGACCCCGACGTATGAAACGTCCTCCTGTGTGCGGAAAACGGTGCCGGCGCTTTCGAGTCGCGCGCAGGCGCGAGTGGGATCACCCCTGAAAAGGGCGAGGAGGCCGTCCGCGTACTCGATGTATGCGTGGCTCACCGCGTCGGTCGTCTGTTCGGCCAGTCTGCGGCCCTCCTCCACCAGTGCCGCCCCCGCGGAGAGGTCGCCCTGCAATTCGGCCAGCACGCTGCAGGCGTAGACCGCTTTGATCCGCTCCAGGGTCGGCTCCGCTGGCAGGTGTGCAAGGACGCGACCCAGCCAGTACCGCCCCTCGCTGAGCAAGCTCCGGGAGAGCCAGAAGGGGAGCAAGCTCGCGGCGATGCGAAGTCCAATGTTGGGGCTGTCGGACACACAGAACTCCATCGCCTCCCGTAGATTCGCTTGTTCACGCTCGAGTCGGGCGATCCAGTCCAGTTGCCGGGAGCTGATCCACTCGGCCTCAGACTCGGCGGTCAGTTGCTCATACCAGTCGCGGTGCCGTCGACGCAGTTCGACATACTCCTCGGTGGCCTGGAGCTTCTCATGCCCGTACTCGCGCAGGGTCTCGAGCAGCCGAAAGCACACGGCCGAGCCGGATTCCACCCGGATCACGACCGATTTGTCCACCAGGGAGGCCACGACATCGAGCGGATCCGATGATGCCAGTCCCATACCGCAGACCTGTTCCACCGCATCGAGTTCGAAGCTACCGGCGAACACGGACAGCCGAGACCACAACTGTTGCTCCTGCGGGGTGCACAGCTCGTAGCTCCAATCGATACACAGCCGAAGGGTCTGCTGACGAGAGGGAGCGCCTCGGCTGCCGCGGGTCAGCAGCGTGTAACGGTCGGTCAGCCGCGCAAGGATCTGCTCGGGCGACATCGCCCGCAACCGAGTCGCCGCTAGTTCGATCGGCAGCGGTAATCCGTCCAGCCGATGGCAGATCCCGGCGACCGCGGCGGCGTTGTCCTCGGTGAGCTCGAATCCGGGCACAGCTGCGGCTGCGCGCTCGGCGAACAATGTCACCGCGTCGTAGCGGGGCAGACCCTGCAGGGAGGGCGGTCGGTCGGGGTCGGGGACAGTGAGCGGGGGCACCCGGAGCAGTGTTTCCCCGCCGATACCGAGGGGCTCGCGGCTGGTGGCGAGGATGCGTAATCCCGGACACGCCCGCAGCAGGGTCTCGGCCAGCCCGGCGACGCCATCCAGGATGTGCTCGCAGTTGTCGAATACCAGCAGCAGCTCGCGCGGCACCAGAAATTCCGCTAGCACCTCGATCAACGGCCTGGCCGAGTGATCACCTATTCCGAGGGAGGCGGCGATCATGTCGACGAGCAACGACTCGTCCCGCAGCTCGGCCAGCTCCACGAGCCACACTCCGTCGGCGTAGTCGCGGTGCGTGATGGTCGCAACCCGCAACGCCAGACGCGTCTTCCCCACGCCACCGATCCCGGTGAGCGTCACCAAACGGGACACCGACAACAGGTTCTTGAGTTCTGTCACCTCGTTCCGTCGGCCGACGAAACTGGTGAGTTCCAGGCGAATGTTCGTCTTGACGTCCCCGACGGTGCGCGCCATCGTCAGGCGCTGCACGACAGAGTTCGGCAGTTTCCGCGGCGCGGACCCCGTATCGCCGTGGAGGGCCATCACGTCGACCGCAAACCCCCGGTGGAGCTGGATCTCACGGAGTTCGTCTCCGAGCTGGACCGCGGACGGGCGGTTGTGCGGATTCGTCGACATCGCCCGCTCGATCGTTGCCGCCACGTCGTCGGAGATTCCCTGTTCACGCAGATTCGGTACCGGCTGTGTTGTGATCCTCAGGAACTGGGCAACCAACTGCTCACCGCTGCGCCGTTCGAACGCGGCGTGGCCGGTGAGCGCGCAGAACAGCGTCGCCCCGAGCCCGTAGATATCCGAACTGGAGGTCGGCGGATCGCCTGCCAGCACCTCGGGCGCGGTGAAGGCCGGTGAGCCGGTCACGGTGCCGGTGGCGGTCTCGAATCCTCCGGCGATGTGCGCGATACCGAAGTCGGTGAGCGCGGGTTCGCCGTAGTCGGTGAGCAGGATGTTCGCCGGTTTCACGTCGCGGTGCAGGATGCCGAGCCGGTGCGCCGTCTCCACCGCGCCAGCGAGCTTTACTCCGAGCCGCAGCGCGTCGCCCAATGGCAGGGGACCGTGGTCTCGGATCCGCACCTGCAAGGAGTCCTGCGGGTGATAGGGCATGACGATGTAGGGGCGGCCGGTGGCGGTGGCACCGACTTGCAGGACAGGGACGATGTTCGGGTGACCGGTCAACCTGCCCATCGCCTGCTGTTCCCGGAAGAACCGTGCCCGGTTCTCCGCTTCCATGTCGGCGGTGAGGACCTTCACCGCGACCGTTCGGTCCAGCTCAGTCTGGATACACCGGTAGACAACGCCGAAGCCACCGCGGCCGATTTCCTGGGCGTCTTCGAGTCCAGCGGCTTCTAGCTCCGCTGTGACTGAAGCGCCAACCTCGCGCTGCGTCCGGTACGGATCGGCATCAACCATCGGCTACGCCGATTCACCCGATCCGAGACACCCTTGACGATGCAGCACGGCGCTCACCTCACGAAAACGTCCTACCAGGATATCGCTGCAACGCTCGAGCCGGACACCACCGCCCTCTCCGAAATCCACTGGCGGTCGTTAGTCCGGAGAAGAGACGTTCTGCAGGATCTTGATGGGAGGCTCCTTGTCGGTGCTCGGCGGCCGGGCCTGGCGACGCGCATCCAACCTATCTGTTACTCCCAGTTTCCCGTACTCGGCCTAGCTGCTCAGATCGTGGCCGGTGGCCGCACGCGCGTAGGAGTGGAGGCTGGCGATCACCTCGGCGCGGCTGCGACGTCCGGCCAGCACCTCCATCTGGTAACCGTCCTCCATGGCCACGAAATTCGCTGCGAGCAGGCGTGGCGGGTCGGTGAGCGTGAAGTGCCCCTGAGTCTCACCGATGACGAGAATGCCGTAGTAGACGGCGATTTGGCGTTCGGTCAGCGAACTGTCCAGGGCCGCCACCTTGGCGTCGCGCAGTGATCTCGGCCAGCACTCGAACAGCAGTCGGACCAGTTCGTCGTCCGGCCCGCTCGCGACGCCGTGGTCGATGCAGGCCCGGAGGCGGTCGCGCGCGTCGGGGAACTGGTCGGCGACGCGCTCGCGCTCCTGACTGAACCGCTCGATGGCCCGCTGATACGTCTCGTAGATCAACGCGTCCAGGTCGCCGTAGTAGAGCACCGCCGCAGGCGTGACCCCGGCCTGCTCCGCGATGTCACGCAGACGCAGGCCCTCCAGTCCACGCGCGAGCACCGCCCGCTGGACGGCCTCACCGAGTTCGGCCCGACGGGCCCCCTGATCCTTCTTCCGCGCCACTGCCCTCGCTCCGCTCTTTCCTGGTTTCTATATGGAGATTTAGACAATACCTGCCCAGCTATTGACAGGTAGATCACACTGTTCTTAAATTTCTATTTAAAGAATCCAATCCGATCTCAGGAGTCACCGTGTCGACCAATCCCACCGACGCCGAGACGAGTCTCGACCCACCACCAGCACCCACCGGGAAGGGACTGCGGGGCGGCTCCGTGGGTCTGCTCGCCGCAGTCGCGCTCGGCCTGTCCTCGGTCGCGCCGGCCTACAGCATCGCGGTCACGCTCGGTTTCGTGACGATGGTCGTCGGCAACCTCGCCCCCGCCGCCCTGCTCCTCGGTTTCGTGCCGATCCTTTTGACGGCGTTCGCCTTTCGCGAGCTGAACCGGGAGATGCCGGACTGCGGCACCACGTTCGTCTGGACCACCCGCGCGTTCGGTCCACACACGGGATGGCTCTCCGGCGGCTGGGTGGTGCAGATCGCGACCCTCATCGCGATGACGGCACTGGCCCGAGTCGGAGCCGGGTACCTCCTGACCCTGCTCGGCCTGGATTCGCTGGCGTCCGACAACGTCGCGGTAATCGTCACCGCGGTCCTGATCGTCGCCGCGGTCACCACCATCGCCTACCGCGGGCTGCAACTCGCGGCCCCCGTGCAATACGTGCTGCTGGGGCTGCAACTGGTCGCCCTGTTCGGGTTCGGAGCGGCCGCGTTCGCCCGCACCGGGGCCTCCGCACCGAGCCTGTCCTGGCTCAACCCGTTCGCGTTCGGCGGCTTCGGTCCCTTCGCGGAGGCGGTGCTGCTGTGCCTGTTCATCTACTGGGGCTGGGACGCGCTGATCACCGTCAACGAGGAAACCCGTGACAGCGATCGCATCCCGGGTCAGGCCGCCGTGATCTCCACGCTCGTCCTGCTGGGCACGTACCTCTTCACCGGATTCGCCGCGATCAGCTTCGCCGGCATCGGCACCGACGGGCTGGGCCTGGGCAATCCCGACAACGCGGGAGACGTACTCGCCACGCTCGGGCCGCCGGTTCTCGGCGCGGGCCTGTCGAAGGTGGTCGAACTCGCCATCTGCGTATCGGCGATCTCGGCGCTGCTCACCTGTGTCATCGGCAGCTCACGCGCCACCCTCTCCATGGGCGCCCACGGCGCACTGCCCCGCACCTTCACCCGAATCCACCCCACCTACCGCACCCCCGCGTTCGGCACGGTGTTCTTCGGGGCGACCGCCGCGGTCCTGCTCACCGCCCTCACGCTCGTCTCCGGCAACTTCCTCGGTGACGCGATCCTCTCGATCGGCCTGCTCATCGCGTTCTACTACGGCGTCACCGGTCTCGCCTGCGTCTGGTACTTCCGCCACCGCCTGAACAACTCCCCGCGCGACCTGTTCCTCCGGGGCATCCTGCCCGCACTGGGCGGGACGATCATGCTCGCCGCCTTCGCGCGCAGCGCCCACGACATGCTCGACCCGGGCTACGGGGCCACCTCGTTCCACGGCATCGGCGGGGTGTTCCTGCTCGGTGTCGGCTCGATCGCCGTCGGCGCCGTGGCGATGCTGCTCGTCCGCACCCGCTTCCGCCGCTTCTTCCGAGACGGCCGCACCGCCGTCACCGAACTGACCGTCACAGAGGACTGAAACCATGCGCACACTGACCATCGCCGCCGTCCAGACCGCCCCGATCCCGTTCGATGTGGAGGCCACCTGGCAGCGGTTCGCCGACCAGGTCCGCGCCGTGCGCGACACCTTCCCACACGTCGAACTCGTTGTGGTCCCCGAACTCGTGCTGGCCGCGGAGGCACCCCTCCTGCAGGCCCGCGCCGACTGGATGGACCGGGTGGCACTGCCACTCGCCGGCCCCCACATCGACCGGATCTGCGCACTCGCCGAGGAGACCGGACTGTGGCTGGTGCCGGGAAGCCTCTACGAGCGCGGCGACGACGACAAGATCTACAACACCGCCATCGCCGTGTCGCCCCTCGGCGAGGTCGTGGCCCACTACCGCAAGGTCTTCCCCTGGCAGCCGTACGAGCAGACCGCGCCCGGCAGCGAGTTCGTCGTCTTCGACATTCCCGGTACCGGCCGGATCGGTCTGGCCATCTGCTACGACGGCTCCTTCCCGGAGACCGCACGCCAACTGGCCTGGCTCGGCGCGGAAGTGATCATCCAACCCACCCTCACCACCACCCGCGACCGCGAGATGGAACTCGTCTGCTCCCGCGCCAACGCGTGGACCAACCAGGTGTACGTCGTCAACGTCAACGGCGCCGACCCGGCCGCAGTCGGTGCCAGCGTCGTCGTCGACCCCGAGGGCATCATCCGCCAGCAGGCAGGGTCGGGCGAAGAAGTGCTCGTCGACACCCTCGACCTCGACGCCGTGACCCGGGTCCGCACCTACGGCACGTTCGGCCTCAACCGCCCCTGGGACCAGATCGCCCGGTACGGCGACGGGATCCGACTCCCGATGTACGGCGGCGGGGGCATCCACACGCCTCCGTGGCACGAAACCGCCGTGCCGATCCCGGCGTCCACGCCCAGCTGACTCGCCCTCCCGGAAGGGGCGGTCACGAGAGACCCGCCCCTTCCTGGACCGGTCCTGGATAATTGCGAGAGTGAGGCCCCTCGCTGCGTCGTCCGTCGACACGGTCCTGCAGGACTATCAGCCGCGCATCCTGCGCCGCTACCTGTGGATCACGACTGCGCTGCACCTCGCGGGATTCGTCCTTCCTCCCATGGTCGGGTTGCCGATCCGGCCGGAGACCGTCGCCGCTCGCACGGCGGGCATCCTCCTGGGAGTGTTCGCACTCGTCGTGCTGTACCGGGGCGGACGCAGGCCGAGCCGACGGGCCTACCAGGTCTGCACGGCGGCGGCACTGCTCGCCACTCCGATCGTGATGTCCGGTCTCGTTCTCGCCGTCGCCCAACTGCTCTGCGCGATCGCGGCGATGTTCCTGGCGATGTATTTCGTCGTGTTCTACCCGAAGCGGCAGTCGCGGCTCCTCGTCGGATGCCTCACCGGGTTGATGGTGGTCGGAGTCGTCGTCGCCCCCACTGCCTTCACGCTGGTGCCGGTCGAGGTGGACACGGTGACCGTGAAGGCCGCCGTTCTCGTCGTGGCCGTCACCTGCGTGGTCGGCGCCGCCGAGATGTTCGGATCCCTCACCCGGACGCTGATCGAATCGGCCAGCACCGACGGACTCACGGCCCTGCTCAACCGCGCCGGTTTCGAGCTCGCGTTCCGGCACGCCGTCGAAGGCGCGGGCACCGGACAGGTCTCCGTGACATTGGTCCTCATCGACGTCGACCAGTTCAAGTCCACCAACGATCACTACGGCCATGCCGCGGGCGACGCGGTTCTCGTCGACCTCGCGAACTACCTCGCCGAGCACATGCCCCGCGGCGCCCTTCTCGCCCGGGTCGGTGGCGACGAGTTCGTCACCTGCGTGGTCGGCGAGCACCACGCCGGGCTGCCCGGCGTGATGGCGCAACTCGCCCGGCAGAGCCCTACCCCGTTCAGCCTCGGCGCCGCGTCGTGCACCGGCGAGGCCGACCCACTCACCGCGCTCTATCGAACCGCCGACCGCGAGCTGTACACGGCGAAGCAGCGGCAGCACCCACCCGAACCGCCCGGCGACGAACCCACACTGCGGACGGGGTGAAACGCCCGGGCAGACGCCGCACTCCGAGTCATTCGGCGATTCGCGCGGTCACCGGACGACGGTCCGCCGGCTTCACGTGGGTGACCATCCACACCGCGGCGACGACGAGCGCGCAGCCGGCGAACTGCCCGATGCTGGGCCGCTCGTGCACGATCACGACGGAGAACAGCATCGCCAGGACCGGCTGGAGCAGCAGCAATGTGGCGCCCACCTCGGCGGCGAGCCGCGGCAGGGCGAATCCGATGAGGACCCAGCCGAGTACCTGGCTGCTCAGCGACAGTGCCGCCAGCCATCCCAGCGCGGGCCATCCCGGCGTGAGGTCCACCGTTCCCCACAGTGATCCCACTGCGGTTCCGACGACGCCGGCGGCGATCGTCGACACGAAGACCTGCGACGACGCCCGGTGTGCGGATCCGGCGCGGCCGATGACGAAGATGTAGATCCCGTAGGCCACGCCCGCCGCCAGCGACAGCAGAGTTCCGAGGAACAGCTGGTCACCCTCGCCGCTGCCGCCGAGGATTCCACCGGCGAGAGCCACACCGGCGAACAGGAAGGGAACGGCCACGACGAACCGGACCGGCACCCGTGCACGGAAGAAGACCCACGCGAGCAGTGGCACGACGACGACTTGCACGTTGACGACGACGGTGGAGATGCCGGCGCCGATCAGGTGGATCGATCGCGCCCACAACGCGAAGTCGACGCCGAGCATCATCCCGCCGAGTACCTGGGCCGCGATCACCCTGCGCGGGATCCCGCCGTACCGCCGAAATTCTTGCAGCGCAAGAAGTCCGAGGATGGGCAGCGCCAGCACACACCGGAAGAACGTCGACGTGGCCGGCTCCACCCCGGACAATTTGATGAGACTGCCGGTCAGCGACGTCGCCACCGCACCCGCCAGCACCAGCAGTCGCGGATCCACGGACGCGACGCTGAAAGAGGGGCGGACGAGGGCACGGGGACGCAAACGGAGGGCGGTAGTCACACCGAAAATTCTCCGAGGCTCCAACCATTACAACAAGTGAATAGTCGTGTCATGAAAGAAGTAGAGTTACTACCATGTTGAGTGTCGATCGCCTCCGCGCGTTGTGCGCTGTCGCCGAACACGGATCGATCGGTGCCGCAGCCCGCGCCCTGCACGTGACGCCGTCCGGGGTGTCGCAGCAACTCGGCAAGTTCGAACGGGAGGTCGGCGTCGAACTCCTGGTACCCGCGGGCCGCGGCGTTCAGCTCACCGATGCGGGCCGGCTCCTGGCCCGTCGCGGACAGGAAGTGATATCGCTTCTGGCGCAGGCCGAATCCGAGGTCGTCTCCCTGGACCGCGATGTGGTGGGAGACCTGCGAATCGGGTCCTTCTCCTCCGCAGGCAGGGTGGTCGTGCCGACTGCCGTGGCGACGCTGCGCAGGCGCCACCCGCAGCTCAGGGTCAGCTTCTTCGCCGGCGAGACCGAGGACCTCATACCCGCGATCGTGCGCCGGGAACTCGACCTCGCCGTCGTCGACAGCTGGGTCACGATGCCGCTGCACCTGCCCGAGGACGCAGTGCACACCCTGGTGCACCGGGATTCGGCCGACGTCGCACTGTCCCGGGACCATCCGCTGGCGTCGCGCGACCACGTCGATCTCGACGAGATCGCGGACATGCCGTGGACGACGTGGAAGAAGGGCGCGGTGTACCACACCTGGCTGGTGCAGACGTTGCGTAACCGCGGCGTCGAACCGGATATCAGGTACGAGGTGCCCGAATTCGCGGCTCAACTCGAGTTCGTCGCGCACGGACTCGCCGCCGCTCTCGTGCCACGCCTTGCCCGCGTCTGGGTGCCGGACAACGTGGCGATCGTCCCGGTGCGTCCCACACTCGAGCGCGAGATCTACGCGCTCCGCCGCGCCGACAACGACCGGCCCACGGTCCGGGCCGGGATCGAGGCACTGACCGAAGCCTTCGCCGGCATCGATGCGTGACAGCTCCCCGTGGCCCGACCTGTCGCGAAGGGTCTGACCCGGCAACACCGGCCGCGTGCGAACACCTGTCAGAAGGCCCTACACGTGCAGGCGTTTCGGTTGCACAATGGTGGTGGGCAACCACCCGGAGGTGCGCGATGAGCGATACGTGTGCAGCGCCGATACGCCTGTGGCGTCTGGGTCCATGGAGCCGCAACCCGCTCATGAGGGGGTGCGACCGGCTCCGCTCCGCGATGGTTCTCATCGGGGTGTTCTTCGTGCTCTTGATGGTTCCGCTGGCCGCGGCCGTCGGAACCGAGACGTACTCGCGACTGGACCAGGAGACGCAGGCCGAACTCGCCACCCACCACCCGACACCCGCCACGCTCGTCGAGGATTCCCGCACCGGGAGCACGGGAGAACCCCTGCCGGCCGCTCCCCAGTATCAAGCGCACGCACGGGTGCAGTGGTCGGCGAACGGGCAGACACGCACCGCCGACGTTCCCACCGAATCGGGCACGAAGGCCGGTCAGACCGTCACCGTCTGGCTCGATCCGAACGGCGGTCTCGTCGCGGCGCCGGAGACCGGTTCGCAGAACGCCGCCACGGCGGTGAGCGTCGCGTGCGGGATCTGGGTGACAGCGACCGGCGGTTACTGCCTCCTCTTCCTCGTCGTCCACTGGGTTGCGTCCCGCCGGCAGCAGGCTCAGCTGACCCGTGAATGGAACGAACTCGACAGACCACCCGGGTGGCACGTCAGCTGACGGACGGCGGAACCGAGCCGCGCCGGCTACCGCCGGGGTGCCCCGTTCGGCGGCTGTCCGCCACCCCCACCGGGACCGCTCGGCGCAGACTGCGTGTTCGCCGACTTCTCGGCGACACCGATCGTGATCGAGATCGACATACCGGTGGCCGGTTCGCCCGACACGGTGGCCAACTCGGCATCCCAGCCGTCACCGAACACGTTGTCCGAGTCCAGGGAGACCTTCGACAGGTTGCCGACACTGTTCGCATAGCCGCTGTCGTAGGCGAAGACGGTGGTGCACGCGTCCTGCGGCACCGCGATCTGAGACGTCAACCGGGCGTCCTCGCCCGCCACCGCAGACTCCAATGAGTCGAACACCTCGAAGTGGATGTGCGGCCAGCGGCCCGAGTAGCAGGCCGGGAAGATCGACGTGAACGACACCCTGCCCGCGGAATCCGCGACCTGAACGCCACGCAGGTAATTCTGCTCGGTGATGCCCTGACCGTAGAGCGAGTACTCGCCGTCCCGGTCGCAGTGCCACAGGTAGACCGCCATTCCTTCGCCGGCCGCGCAGTCCTTCGTCAGGTCTTGCAGGTTCAGTTCGATGGTCGTCGCGACACCCTCCGCGGTCCCGGAGTACGCACCGAAGCTGCTGCGAATGTCCTGACGCACGATCCCCGACTCGACCAGCACGTTCGGACCGTTCGACCCGTCGCCGGGATACGGGCCGGCCGTTTCCTGCGGCGCCGCCGCCACGCACGTGCCGCCGCTCACCGTCTCCGCCGTGGACGCGGCCGCCTCCGTCGAGGACGAGGACGAGGTCGCCGTGGACCCCGCCGTCGAGCACGCGGCGAGCGCGGTCGCACCCGCCGCGCCGAACACGAACAATGCGCGGCGACGCGACAACATCGATTTCAGGTCGTGGCTGAGTCCGCGGTCGTGCTCGTGCACTTCGTCGGCGTGGTGACGCGGGCTGTTCGTCATGAGGACCTCTCCATGGGCTGTTCGGGTTACATCCCATACAAGCGGTCGCCGGTGCAGGCAGCCTCGAGCTCCGCTGTGGAGTCGCTGTGAACGCCTGTCGCCCAGCGGCGGTCGCCTGGGTCTGTCTCAGCGAGACGCGTCGGTCACAGGGATTCTGCACCGGCTGCGCCGGAGACCGACTCGTTGTCGAGGTCGCGCACGAGGGGAATGCCGAGGGCCGCGAGCAGCATCCGGCAGTCTTCGGCATCGATCGAGTGGTGGGCGACGGTCCGCTGAGCCTTACGGACGGACTCTTCGTCGAGCTCGCGTTCGCTCTCGAATATAGAAGCATCCCTGTCGGACATGGCTCCCACCTTTCCTCGGCATCAACTGAATAGCCCGGAGTGGGTCCACCGAAACCGACATGGCACAGCGCGATCGGGTGTCGTCCGAAGCGGATTCACATCCGCGTGTACGAGGCCGTGTCGAACCGGGCCTACGGAGGGTCAGCGACGGTAGGTCGCGAACAGCCTGCGGATGCTCTCGTCCCAGTACTGCTGGCGGCGGCGTTCGACGGCGCGGGAGAACATCGCCCACACCGCACCCAGGAGCAACGCGCTCGCGGCGAGGGTGATGAGCACTGCCGCGACCGCGGCGCTGACGACGTCGGAGGTCGTGATCCTCGGGCCGGCCCAGTTTCCGTCGTCGTCGACGGCGATGGTCTTCTCGGTGCCCGCCGGCGTTCCCGAGGGAACCTCGATGCTGTCGGTGCGCGACTCGGAGCCCCAGGCCCACGTCGCCTTCACCATCGGGGTGGTCCGGACGGAGCCGCGGGGCGACAGGGTGATGGGGGCGTCGGCGTTGGTGACGGCCTCGACGAGGGTCGTGGTGGCGCGTTGTTGCGCGGCCCGCGCACTCTCCTGGTGGTATTCCCAGGTGCCGATCACGGCGGCGATCACGATCGCGACACCCGCGAGGGCGACGATGACGGATTTCAGGGTGGCCGCGAACCGATCGACAGGTCGCGCGAACGGGTTGGACGGTCGACCCGACACCGAGTACACCACGGCTGCCTTCGAGCGCCCCAACACAATCCACCTCATTGTTTCGTCCACGTTAAATGTCTGCTTCACCAGTGTCGCCACTGATCAGGCAACAGGGAAACCGAAATGGACAAACTTGACGAGTCTCACACTCGGCGGGCAGACCGGAGTCGGCCCCGCTCAGCGCTGTGCGGGGCCGAGGTGCCGGGTCTCGGGCACGAGCCGGTAGTCGATGCTGACCATGACATAACCGTGCTCTGCGAAGTGCTGCACCAGATCTGGGCAGGCAGTTTGGTCTTGAAGCCGCCAACCACCTCCGTGAATCCACACGACCGCAGGCAAGGGCTGCTCCGCTTCGCGGGACGGACAAGATCGAGTAGCAGATCGGGGGCGTACTCGACGGTGGATCGGCGGACGCGTCACCCAGCGATCGTCGCGTGCATCTCCCACACGATGATCTCGGCGCCGGCGCCGGTGGTCATCTGCTGGCCGCCGCCACCGCTGAGCCGGACGGCGTCACCCTCGGCGAGGATGCCGACGCCTTCCATCGACGCTTCACCGCGCGCGACGAACACGTGGAGGAACGGTGCGTCGGGCAGGGTGATCGGCGCCTGCCCGGGCTGCAGTCGTGCGACATGCATTGCGGCGTACTTGTTCTTGATCCGGATCGCCGAGTGGTCCGCATGGTCCGGCATGCCCGATGCGACAGGGACCAGTCCCCCGGCGAGCAACTCGTGGTCGATTTCGAGTTGCTCGTAACCGGGTGTGATGCCGGCTTCGTCGGGCACGACCCACATCTGGATGAAGTGGACCGGATCGGTGTGCTCGTCGGTGTGCTCGCCGGTGACGCCGTCCAGTCGCCACGAGTCGTTCTTCTCCGAGTGCAGGATTCCGGTTCCCGCGCTCATCCGCTGGGCCAGCCCCGGGTAGATGACGCCGGAGTGGCCCATCGAATCCTGATGCACCAGTGAACCCTGGAGCACCCAGGTGACGATCTCCATGTCCTGGTGGGGGTGGGTGTCGAAGCCCTGACCCGGGACGACGATGTCGTCGTTGTTGACCATCAGCACCCCGTGATGGGTGTTGGCCGGATCGTAGTGGCGGCTGAACGAGAAAGAATGCTTGGAATCCAGCCAGCCGGCGTTGGTCTTGAACCGGTCGTCGGCTCGGCGGACGTCGAGGCGGGGTGGGGTGATGGCGGCAGTCATCAGCGAATCCTTTCCAGGTTTCTCAGAGCAGGGGTTCCCGGAGTCAGGGTTCTCAGAGAACGTGTGAGCCGTACATTTCGCCGAGCGGGTCGGCGATGAGTTCGAGGCGGGCACCGTCGGGGTCGCGGAAGTACATCGACACCTCACTGTGTTCGACGAGTTCGACGCCGGCGTCGATCAGTTTCGTGCGCAGGTGATCCCAGCGGCCGGGTTCGACGCTGATCGCGATGTGGTGGAGTCCGCCGAGAACTTCCCGGTACGGGCCGACGTCGAGTCCCGGGAAGTCGAAGAACGCCAGCAGGTTGCCGTTGCCGATGTCGAAGAAGAAATGCGAAGACCCGGCGTAGTCCCGGTTCTCGATCAGCTCGGTGAGCGGAAATTCGAGCAGGTCCTGATAGAACCGGACCGTGCGCTCGACGTCACTACTGATCAGCGCGGCGTGATGGAGGCCGCGGGCCGAGGACGTGGGCCTCGACGCCACCGGCTTCAGATGCTCGGCGCGGATCCGGTCGCGTTGCTCCGCGAACCTCTGCGAACGCTCCTGCTCGTCTGTGGTGCTCATTGCCCTGCCTCTCTCCGCGGAGCGCAGTAATTGCGCTTTCAACTAAATTCAGACTACAACAACTCGTTGCGTTGTCAACTACTTGGGCTATGCTGGTGCCGTGGAACCGACCCGATGGCTCAGCGCCGAAGAACAGAACACCTGGCGCGCCTACCTGGACGCCACACGCCTCCTCCTGCAGGCACTCGACCGGCAGCTCACCCGAGACGCCGGCATCTCGTTCACCGACTTCGAACTGCTCGTCGTGCTGTCGGAGGCGCCCCAGCGACAACTGCGGATGCGCGAACTCGCAGACGCGGTGACCACCACCCGCAGCGGCGTGACCAGGGCCATCAGCAGGCTCGTCGACACCGGCTGGGTGCGCCGGGTCGAATGCGAAGACGACAAGCGGGGAACACTGGCCGAGCTGACCGACGCCGGCGCCGAGAAGCTCGCCGCCGCCAGCCCGGGACATGTCGCGGAGGTGCGCCGCAACATGTTCGACCTGCTCAGCCCCCGCGACGTCGGCATCCTCGGTCACGACTTCAGCGAAATGCGCACCCACCTGCTGGAACACCCCTGAGCCCGGAAAGGTCGGCCATGAGCAGCACGTCAGCGGAGAACGACTACGTTCACATCGACAAGCAGAGTCCGGCCGTCTATCAGGCGCAGATCGGCGTCGCCAAGGCCATCCGTCATGCGACCACCGAGGCCGGGATGGACCGGCGGTTCGTCGAGTTGATCAACGTGCGCGTCTCCCAGATCAACCGCTGCGCGTACTGCCTGGACGTTCACGTCGCCGCGGCGCTCGCGGCCGGCGAGACCCAGCAGCGCCTCGCGGTTCTGCCTGCCTGGCAAGAGACGACGCTGTTCTCCGAACGTGAGGTCGCGGCGCTCACCTTGGCCGAATCGATCACGACCCTCCCGGACGCGCATACCCAGGAGACCGACTACGCCTTCGCGCGGCGATTCCTCTCCGAGCAGGAGATCTCCACGGTGAGCTGGATCGCCGTCACCATGAACGCCTTCAACCGGATCTCCATCGTCAGCCGCCATCCGGTCCGGCCCAAGCAGTAACACCGCAGTTCACCTGCGTTTCGCAGAATTTAGTTGACATTGCAACGACATCGGCTTAACGTAGTAGTTGCAGATTCAATTACCTCGATTTCGAGTGACCGTTCGACAGCCCAAGGAGTTTTCATGACCACCGCCACCGCCACCCTGCCCAACCTCACCGCCGGAACCTGGGCCATCGACACCGTCCACTCCACCGTCGGCTTCTCCGTCCGCCACCTCATGGTCAGCAAGGTTCGCGGCACGTTCAACGACTTCACCGGCGCGATCACCGTCGCCGAGGACGGCACCGCCGCCGTCACCGCCGAAATCCAGGTCGCGTCCATCGACACCAAGAACACCGACCGCGACGCCCACATCAAGTCCGCCGACTTCTTCGACGCCGAGCAGTACCCCACCGCCACCTTCACCTCCACCGCCGTCCGCACCAAGGGCGACGACTACGTGGTCGAGGGCGAATTCACCCTCCACGGCGTCACCCGCCCGGTCGAGCTCGCCCTCGAGTTCAACGGCGTCAACCCCGGCATGGGCAACGGCCCGGTCGCCGGCTTCGAAGCCACCACCGTCCTCAACCGCAAGGACTTCGGCATCACCATCGATATGCCCCTCGAAGGCGGCGGAGCCGTCGTCGGCGACAAGATCACCATCACCCTCGAGATCGAGGCCGGCCTGCAGGCCTGACACCACCCGCACCACAGCCCCGTCATCCACCCGGATGGCGGGGCGTTTCGTCGTTAATACGACGCAACACTTTCGATCGACGTGATCCAGGTCATTGTGGTCTCGGGCGGGCTCGAGTGACCCTGGCCCCTTCGATAACGGCGACCGCGAAACGAAGGTGACCACATGGGTAGCGACTCCGAACTCTCGTTCGCGCTCGACCTCACGCTGGACGAGGCGCGGCGGCGCACCGCTGTTCTCGAGGCGATCGGCGAGGACTGGGATCCCGTCGCCGTGCTCGCGGAGGAGGAGCGGGCGTACGACATGTTGTACTCCGGCCTCGACCCCGAGCAGCAGCGCATCTACGACGAGCTGGTCCAGGCGGGTGTGCTCCCGGATCGGACGGTGGGCCGTGTTACCGATTGATCCGACCGCGGACTTCTCGCGTCGCGCCTGGTTGCCCTGCCCGGGCTGCGACCACGGCTCGGACTGCGGCGACTGCGGGTCGAGCCGCAACTGCGACCGGCATTGGCAGTACCTGCTGAGCAATCGGGGCACCCGCGTCCATCTCCAGTGCCCCGACTGCACCCACCTGTGGAGTATCGACACCCGCCACGGGCGACCTCAGCGGCGACGGAAAGCCGCGTAGGCGCCGGACCGAATCGTGCTCACCCCCGGCTCCGCGGCCTGTCGGCGAGGAGTTGGGTGAGCCGGTGCGCCTGGCGGAGGAGGAGTTCTCCCAGTTCGCGGCGACGCTCCTCGCGGAACCGGCTCTCCACACCGGTGATGCTCAGCGCCCAGGCCGGTGATCCCTGGGCGTCGAAGACGGCGGCGCCCATCCCCCAGCTGCCCTCGACGAGCAGCCCGGGGTTGACGGCGTACCCGTTCAGGCGGGTCTCCGCGATGCGCTCGGCGATCTCGTCCCGCCTGTGCTGCGTTCCCCACTCGCCGGTGACGTCGGCACGCGACAGGTAGTCGTCGATGTCGCGGTCCGGCAGGTGGGACAGGATGACCAGACCCGCCGACGCCACCCCCAGCGGCAGGCGGATGCCGACGTACAGCACGTGGGAACGCAGCGGGAAGCTGCCCTCCTCGCTCGCGATGCACACCGTTTCGTCACCGCGGCGCGCGGACAGGAAGACACTCTCGCCGGTCTCACGTGCGAGATCGCGCAGGATGTCGCGGGAGCGGTCCGTGATGTCGTACCGGCCGGCGGCGAGCGAGCCGAGCAGGTACAGCTCGGGTCCCAGCGACCATTTCCCCGACTTCTGGTCGCGGTCGACCAGCCCCTCCTCGGCCAGCGAGACGAGGAGGCGATGCACGGTCGGGCGGGCGAGCCCCGTCTCCCGCGCCAGGGCGGACGTCGAGGAGCCCGACTCTTCGAGAGCCGCGATGGCCCGGAGGAGGGATCCCACCCGTCGAATGACCTGCGGCCGCTGCGCGTCGTCCATGATTGCAGTATACGTTCACTCAGTGAACGCTCTCCGGCGCGACGTCCAGACCGCGAGCACTGTGCCGGGAACCCTTGAAATGCATGCAAAGACCCCTTTTAGTGGAGCAGAGCTCGTCGCGCAGAGTCGTCCATCAGGTGGACGACTCTTCACGGGAAGACGGTATCGCCGGCTACGGCGGCCAGGAGAAAGGATGCACATGGGATCGAGAGTGTTCGACACCCCGGAAGAAGCAGTCGCGGACGTGTCCGACGGCGCATCGATCGCCGTGGGCGGGTTCGGCCTGTGCGGAATCCCCGACTCGCTGATCCGCGCGCTCGCCGACTCCGGCGTCGGGAACCTCGAGGTCTTCTCCAACAACTGCGGTGTGGACGACCACGGGCTCGGAATTCTGCTGGGTGCCCGCCGGATCCGGCGCGTCACCGCGTCGTACGTCGGCGAGAACAAGGAATTCGCGCGTCAGTACCTTTCCGGTGAGCTCGAGGTGGAGCTGACCCCGCAGGGCACGCTGGCCGAACGCCTCCGGGCGGGCGGCGCGGGCATCCCCGCGTTCTTCACCCCCGCCGGTGTGGGCAGCCCGGTCGCCGACGGCGGACTGCCGTGGCGGTACGCCGCCGACGGTTCCGTCGCTCTCGCGTCGCCCCCGAAGGAAACCCGCGCGTTCGGCGACAAGCGCTACGTACTCGAACTCGGCATCACCGCCGACTTCGCCCTGGTCCACGCACTGCGGGGCGACACCGCCGGCAACCTGGTGTTCGACAAGTCGGCCCTGAACTTCAACCCCCTCGCGGCGATGGCCGGAAAGGTGACCATCGCGCAGGTCGAGGAACTCGTCCCCGCAGGCACCATCGACCCCGCCCAGGTACACCTGCCCGGAGTCTTCGTTCAACGCATCGTCGAGACCGGCCCCCAGAACAAGCGGATCGAGAAGCGGACAGTCAGCAGCACGGAAGGAGCCACTCGATGACTGGCACCAACGGATGGACACGTGAGCAAATGGCCGCCCGCGCGGCCGCGGAGATGGTCGACGGCGAATACGTCAACCTCGGCATCGGACTGCCCACGCTCATTCCCGGATACCTCGGCACCGACGTCACCGTGACCCTGCATTCGGAGAACGGCATCCTCGGCACCGGCCCCT
The DNA here is from genome assembly GCF_030056875.1 of Rhodococcus sp. IEGM 1351. Lineage (NCBI taxonomy): Bacteria > Bacillati > Actinomycetota > Actinomycetes > Mycobacteriales > Nocardiaceae > Rhodococcus > Rhodococcus sp. IEGM 1351. The sequence continues at coordinate 46,922 of NZ_JASHKU010000023.1, forward strand.
ACCCCACCGACGAGAACGTCGACCCCGACCTGATCAACGCCGGCAAGGAAACGGTCACCGTCAACGCCGGTGCCGCGTTCTTCGATTCCGCGTTGTCGTTCGGCATGATCCGCGGCGGCCACATCGACACCGCCGTCCTCGGTGGCATGCAGGTCTCCCGCACCGGCGACCTCGCCAACTGGATGGTCCCCGGGAAGATGGTCAAGGGCATGGGCGGCGCGATGGACCTCGTGCACGGCGCGAGCCGCGTCATCGTCCTCATGGAACACACCGACCGGGACGGCAACCCCAAGATCATCGACGCCTGCACCCTGCCGCTGACCGGCCAGGGCGTCGTCAACCGCATCATCACCAACCTCGCCGTCATCGACGTGGTCGGCGACGGCACCCTCGCTCTCCGTGAGGTCGCCCCCGGCGTCACCGTCGACGAGGTCGTCGCCGCCACCGGAACCCCCCTCGAGATTCGCGAATCCGCGCTCGTCTGAGCGACATTCGTCACGACACCAAGGACACTCCCATGACTTCTCGCACCAGGTCCGTCATCGTTGCCGGAGCCCGGACCCCCGTCGGCCGGCTGACGGGTTCGCTCGCGTCACTCTCCGGATCCGATCTCGGTGGCATCGCCATCAAGGGCGCCCTCGACAAGGCCGGGGTGGCACCCGAACTGGTGGAGTACGTGATCATGGGGCAGGTCCTCACTGCCGGCGCCGGTCAGATCCCGGCCCGGCAGGCCGCGGTCAACGCGGGCATCCCGATGTCGGTGCCCGCCTTGACCGTCAACAAGGTGTGCCTGTCGGGTCTCGACGCCATCGCGCTCGCCGACCAGCTGATCCGCGCCGGCGAATTCGATGTCGTCGTCGCCGGTGGGCAGGAGTCGATGTCCCAGGCGCCGCACCTTCTCCCGAACTCGCGGAGCGGTTTCAAGTACGGCGACACCACCCTCGTCGATCACCTCGCCTACGACGGCCTGTACGACATCTTCACCAAGCAGGCGATGGGTGCCCTCACCGAGGACCGGAACGCGAACACCGACAAGATCGGTCGCGAAGAGCAGGACGCCTTCGCCGCCGCCTCACATCAGCGCGCCGCGGCCGCGTGGAAGAACGGACTCTTCGACGACGAGGTCGTACCCGTCACCATCCCGCAGCGCCGGGGTGAGCCGCTCGTCGTCACCGAGGACGAAGGCATCCGCGCCGACACCACGGCCGAGTCGCTGTCGAAGCTGCGGCCCGCCTTCAACAAGAACGGCACCGTCACCGCGGGTTCCGCGTCGCAGATCTCCGACGGCGCGGCCGCCGTCGTGGTGATGAGCAAGGCCAAGGCCGAGGAGCTGGGGCTCGAATGGCTCGCCGAGATCGGCGCCCACGGCATCGTCGCCGGGCCCGACTCGACGCTCCAGCAGCAGCCCGCCAATGCCATCGACAAGGCGTGCACCCGTGAGGGACTCGACCCCTCGGCGCTCGACCTCGTCGAGATCAACGAAGCCTTCGCCGCCGTCGGCATCGAGTCGACCCGGCAACTCGGAGTCGACCCGTCGATGGTCAACGTGAACGGCGGCGCCATCGCCATCGGGCACCCGCTCGGCATGTCGGGGGCACGGGTCGTGCTGCACCTCGCGCTCGAGCTGAAACGACGCGGCGGTGGAACCGGCGCCGCCGCTCTCTGCGGCGGCGGCGGACAGGGCGACGCCCTGATTCTCCACGTGCCCGGCGAGTGACCATCACTCCGGCACAGTAGGTTTCGCGTCACCGGGTCATGATCGGCCCGATGCGAGTGCGGCGACGGCCGGCGCGAACATGGTGGACTTGATCGCGCCGAGCGTGCCGGCGTCCTTCCCCGCGAGCGGCGTGATCAGGTCGACGGCAGCGTCCAGGACCGCGCCTTCGGGCGCGGTCCCGTCGACCAGCCCACTCGTGTGCGCGTCGGCGCCGCCGTAGCGGCGGCCGGTGGTCATGGCGGTGATCGCGGTCTGCGGTGTCAGCTTGGCCTGGATCAGCGCGGCCATCCCCGGGGTGAACGGAATGTGGATGTCGACCTCGGGGAAGCAGTAGTACCCACGGTCGGACCGCATCACCCGGTAGTCGTGGGCGATTCCGAGCATGGCGCCGGCGCCGAACGCGTGCCCGTTGACCGCGGCCACCGTCGGCAGGGGGAGCGTCAGAATCCGGCTGAACAGGGCCTGCACGCGCCCGACATACCAGTCTGCGCGGTCACCGTTCGCCATCAGCCAGTCCAGGTCGAGGCCGTTGGAGTAGAACTTCCCCGTGGCCGTGGTGACCAGGGCCTGCGCGCCGTGTTCGTGGGCGTCGTCGAGGAGCCGGTCGACGTTGTCGAGCCACTCGGGGGAAAAACGATTCTCGTCGTCGCCGAGGTCGAGGACGGCGATCGTGTCCCGGTAGGTCAGGGTGGCGGTCATTGGGAACCTTTCGTGTTGCTGTCGTGACGTTTTCCCGGGGACGGGGGGTCCAGTGCGAGGACGGCGCGGACCGCCGCCTCCAGGCGTCGGCGCATGGCGTCGTCCGGTTTTCGCCGGGCGTGCAGCAGCAGTCCGGTGGGGAGCCCGACGACGCACGCTTCGATCACTTCGACCGCGCGACCGTCCTTGCGCCCCCACAACGCCAGCGCCAATCGGACGAACAGTTCGACGAGGACGGAGTCGAGGCGCGACAACTCGGCGGCGACGTCCTCGGGGACGTCGGATCCGAGCAGTTCGTCGCGGCGCACGGTGAGGAGAAGTCGCGACGACTGCGGGAACCGCTCGGCGAAGACGGCCGGGGTGTCGGCGGCCGCGACGACGGCGTCCACGGGACCACGCCCCTCCTGAACCGATTCCTGTTGCAGGTCGAGAAATCGGTGCGCCGCCCGCAACCAGGCGCGCCCGACCAGCCCTCCCCGCGAGCCGAATGCGTGATAGATGGCGCCGTTGGACATCTCCGTGGCCGCGGCGACCGCGCGTAGGGTCACCGCACTCGGTCCGCCCTCGACGGCCAGCCGTTCGGCGGCATCGAGCGCGGCGTCGAGGTCGTGAACTCGTGGCCTGGGCATACGCCGAACGATAACAGATCGTGCGTTCTATTACTCGCGGGTAGGGAGTAAGCATTCACCTAGGGGATCCGCCCGATGATCGGCTTGCCGTTGTGCCCCGAGTCACAATGAGTTAGCTTTGTTCGGACATAAACACATTACGTGTTCTGTACATAGATCACGTCGAGGAGATGTTCATGGCCAGCGATCTCACCCGAACTACCGCCCCGTCCCTGCCTGCCGACGCCCCTGGGCGACACTCGCACAGACTCGGCATCATCGCCGTCGTCGCCACCTTCGGCGGCCTGCTCTTCGGATACGACACCGGAGTCATCAACGGCGCACTCGAACCGCTCACGGAAGACCTTCAGCTCACCTCGTTCACCGAGGGCCTGGTGGTGAGCATCCTGATCTTCGGTGCCGCGATCGGCGCTCTCATCGGCGGACGGATGTCCGACCGGTTCGGACGCCGGCACAACATCCTGGTGCTCGCGATCATCTTCATGATCGGGACGCTCGGCTGCGTGCTGTCCCCGACGTGGGAGGTGCTCGCACTGTTCCGCTTCATCCTCGGCCTCGCCGTCGGCGGCGCCTCCGCGACCGTGCCCGTCTACCTCTCCGAGATCTCGCCCACCGAACGACGCGGCAGCGTGGTCTCCCGCAACGAAGTCATGATCGTCGTCGGACAGTTCGCCGCCTTCGTGATCAACGCCGTCATCTTCAACATCTGGGGCGAGCACGAGAACGTCTGGCGCTTCATGCTTCTGGTCGCCGTCACACCGGCCATCTTCCTGTTCGCCGGAATGCTGCGGATGCCGGAGAGTCCGCGCTGGCTGATGTCGCAGGACCGGCACGACGAAGCGCTCGCCGTGCTTCTCCAGGTTCGGTCCCCGGAGCGGGCACGTGCCGAGTTGGAGGAAGTCCGGGCGCTCGCCGAGGAAGAGAAGCTCTCCCAGACCGGCGGGGCCGCCGACCTGTCGGTGAAATGGATCCGCCGCCTCATCTTCATCGGCGTCGGCCTCGGAGTGTTCCAGCAGGCCACCGGCATCAACTCGGTGATGTACTACGGCACCCAGCTGCTCGGCGACGCCGGATTCTCCTCCAACGCCGCCATCGTCGCGAACACCCTCAACGGTCTGTTCAGCGTGCTCGGCGTCCTCACCGGCGTCGCCCTGATCAACCGGATCGACCGACGGAAGATGCTCCTCGGCGGCTTCACCCTCACCACCACGTTCCACGTGCTCGTCGGCCTCTCCGCGTTCCTGCTGCCCGACGGCACCCTCAAGGCCTACCTGATCCTGACGTTCGTGGTGCTGTTCGTCTTCTCGATGCAGGCCACGATCGGCCCCCTGGTGTGGCTGATGCTCTCGGAGATCTTCCCGCTGAAGATCCGCAGCTTCGCCATCGGTGTCTGCATCTTCGCACTGTGGATCGCCAACGCGGTTGTCGCGCTGCTCTTCCCGCCCGTCGTGGCCGCACTGGGAATCGGTGCGACGTTCTTCATCTTCGCCGGCCTCGGCGTGCTGGCTCTCGTCTTCATCAAAACTCAGGTTCCGGAGACCCGTGGCCGCTCGCTCGAGGAACTCGAAGATCAGTTTCGGCGCGACTACTCGTGACAGTCGCCGCACCGCCTCCCCTGAAAGGTTGATCCCATGACAGTGCTCGTAGCCGTGACCGACTCCTCCGAAGGATCGCACGCCCTCCTGGCCGGCAAGAAGGAAGCCGCGATGCTGGGTGCCGACCTTCTGGTGGTGAACCTCTCCCTCACCGAACCCGAAGACGTGCACACGCTCGCGGACGACGGCGTGACCGTCCTCGACCGGATCGGCCGCGGAGACCGCGATCCCGCGACCGCCGTGCTCGACCTGCTCGACGAACGACCCGACATCGAACGCCTCGTGATCGGCGTCAAACGCCGCAGCGCGGTCGGCAAGGCCCTGCTCGGGAGCGTGAGCCAACGCCTCATCCTGCAATCCCCGATCCCGGTCCTCGCGGTCAAAACCCCTCAGTAGGAGCCGAGTTGAGCAAGCAAGGGAGCCTGCGCCTGGTCGCGGGCATGGTCGGCGGCGGACAGGGCGCCGACATCGGCAAGACCCACCGTTACGCGATGCGCCTCGACGACCGGTACGAACTGCACGCGGGGGTCTTCGGGCGAGACGGCGCATCGTCGGTGCGGATCGCCGGAAGCCTCGGTGTGCCGGCGGATCGCACGTATCGCGACTACCGGGAGATGGCGGAACGGGAAGCCGCACGCGAGGACGGCGTCGACGTGGTCGCCGTGACCACGCCGAACGACAGCCACTTCGACATCGCGCGCACGTTCCTGGAGGCGGGCATCTCGGTGGTGTGCGAGAAACCCCTCACGCCCGACTCGGCGTCGGCCGCGGAACTGGTCGCGATCGCCGAGTCCTCCGGTGCGATTCTCGCCGTCCCGCACTGCTATTCGGCGTACGCGATGGTCCGGCACGCGGCCCGGATGGTGCGCGACGGCGACCTCGGCCGGATCCGATTCGCCGCGGTCGAGCACGCGTCCGGTTGGGCCGCGGCACCCGTCGAACTCGGCGAGCACCGGCAGGCACGCTGGCGCACCGACCCCGGCGTCGCGGGATTCCCCAGCGTCGTCGGCGATCTCGGCACCCACGCGTTCCACCTCCTGCGGTACGTCACCGGACTGGAAGCCACCAGGGTGTCGGCCGAACTGGACACCCTCGTCCCCGGACGGCGGGTGTTCGACAACGCCACCGTTCGCCTCACCCTCTCCAACGGGGCGCCCGCGACACTGTGGGCGAGCATGGCCGCCACCGGCAACGAGCACGGCCTGCGCATCCGGGTGTTCGGTGACACCGCGAGCATCGAATGGCGGCACGAGGACCCCCAGCACCTGACGGTGCGCGACCTCGACGGTGGCACGACGATCCTCGCGCAGGGGATGCGCACGCTGTCCGAGGACGCCGGCCGGCTCACCCGACCCGGCCTGGGACATCCCGAAGGCTTCCTCGAGGCGTTCGCGAACTTCTACCGCGATCTCGCGGACGAACTCCGCGCCCGCCGCGACGGCGGTCCCACCACCGTCCGCGATCTGTCCTTCCCCACCGGACGCGACGGGCTGATCGGCGTCCAGTTAGTCGAGGCGACGGCCGCCTCGCACGCCGCCGACTCCGCGTGGGTGGTTCCCGCTTTCGCACACGACAAGGTCGGTATCTGACATGCAGCGATTCGCCCTCATCGGAGCCGGATTCATCGGCGGAGTGCACGGCGCCAACCTCGCCGCGCACCCCGACGTCGATCTGGCCCTCGTCTTCGACATCGACCTCGCTCGCGCGACGGACCTCGCCAAGCGGCACGGCAGCCGTGCGACCACCGATCTCGCGGAAGCCTTCGACCCCACGGCAATCGACGCCGTCCTCATCGCGTCCTCCACCGACACCCACGCCGAGCACCTTCGCACCGCGGCCACGGCGGGGATCCCGGCCCTGTGTGAGAAACCGATCGACCTCGATCTCGCGCGCGCCGTCGACGTCGTGCGCTTCGCCGAAACTCGATCACTGCGGGCGATGGTCGATTTCAACCGCCGCTTCGACCGTGACTACGCCGAACTGCAGCGGGTGGTCACGTCCGGTGAGATCGGTTCGGTGGAGCTGATCCAGCTGACCAGCCGCGGTCCGGCGATGCCGCCGCTCGAGTACGTCGCGGTCTCGGGTGGGCAGATGCGCGACCAGACCGTCCACTTCTTCGACCTGGCCCGGTGGATCTCCGGGCTCGACCCCGAGTCCGTCTTCGCGACCGGTTCCACGCTCGCCGAACCCCGCCTCGCCGAGTACGGCGACGTCGACACGTCGGCAGTCACCCTGCGTCTGCCCGGCGGCGCGCTCGTCCAGATCGACTGCACCCGGCGGATCGGCTACGGCTACGACGAACGCATCGAGGTGCTCGGTTCGACCGGCATGGTCGAAGCGCGTCGCCAGCGCGCCGGATCCGTCTCCCGGTACAGCGCCGGCCGCGTGGTCGACGACGGCCTGCACGCGGGATGGTTCGAGCGGATCAGAGGCAGCTACCGCACCGCGCTCGACCACTTCGTCGACGCGCTGGAGAACGGTGCCGCGATCGGCCCGACCCTGGCGGAGGCGTTGAAGGCGCAGGCGATCGCCGAGGCCGCGGCGCGCTCCCTCACCAGCGGCCGGATGGAACCGATCGAATACCCGGTCTGAGTTACACGGGGTCACCGAGCACGACGACGTCGGCGCGGGCACGGCCGGGCTCGACCAACGCGGTGTTGCGTTCGTCGCTGCGACGCACCCACTCTCGCGCATCTTCGGGCGACTTGCCGAACCGGACGTGCCGCTCGACGAGCCGGGTGACGCGCTCCTCCTCGTCCGGGGCGAGGAACCACGCCTCGTCGAGCAGGCCGCGCACCCTCGACCACGGCTGCTCGTCGAGCAGCAGGTAGTTGCCCTCGGTGATCACCAGCGGAACGTCCGGCGGGACGGCGATCGACCCGGCGTAGGACTCCTCGACGTCGCGGTGGAACTCCGGGGCGTACACCGTCTCGCCGTCGGGTTCACGCAGCCGGCGCAGCAGGGCCACGTAGCCGGCGGCGTCGAACGTGTCCGGTGCGCCCTTGCGGCCGGATCGCCCGAGGCGGACCAGTTCCGCACCCGCCAGGTGGAATCCGTCCATGGGCACCACCACCGCGGACGATCCCAGTGCCGCGAGCACTGCCGCGGCGACGGTGCTCTTGCCCGAGCCCGGCGACCCGGCAATGCCGAGCAGCCGGCGCTGACCCGAGTCGGCGAGCACGCGGGCGCGCGCGATCAGTCCCGGCAGTCCACCTTCATACCGCACCGGACCGCCAGGCGTTCCCACTGCGTGCTCGTCGTCCATAGGCAGACCTTAGCTCAGCCGACGTGGACCTCGGTGCCTCCGCCTGTCGCCCGTCGCCCAATGTCACCGCCGGCCAATCAGATTGAACTTGTGTGACATGGGGCGAGCGGCACGGGCCTCACGTCCACGCCAGCCGTCAAGCACTCGCGGCCGGGTTGGACAACTGACCTGCTCGGTCGGGCTCGATTCCCCCAATTTTCTACCGGTTGTTTCTGCTCGGCGAATCCCGCGAGCATCCGATGCACGTCGGCGGCCTGGCGGTCTTCAACCCACCGGACGGGGCGTCCGCGGCCGACATGCGCGCGATGTTCGACACCGCCCTGGCCGGCAACCAGGTCGCCCCACCTTTCCGTAAGCGGGCCCGCCGTTCGGTCACCTCGCTCGGCCAGTGGGGATGGGACCACCTCCCGCACGACGAGGTGGGGCATCGACTACCACCTCGCGACGCCGCGCCTGGCACAGGCTGCGGTCGCGGCCGGCACCGACCGGGAGCCCGCGGCCGACCGGTGGATGAGTGATCGCGCTCCGCGGGTGGTGCGCGTGCAGTCATCCATTCATGCGCTGGTGGTCATGGTGTGGTGGCCGCGTTCTTCCTAGTGTTTCAGATCACAGACGCTCAGCGAGGTGCACGTTCGCTTCCCGCGGAGCCGTGGGAAGAAAGGACGGACACCGTGGCGACACTGCAGACGGTCCAGAAGATCGGGCCGGTGCTGGACCTGTTCACCGCAGCGCAACCGGAATGGGGGGTCTCCGAGGTCGCCGCTGCCATCGACGTCCCCCGATCGAGTGCGCACGCCTTGCTGTCGAGTCTCGTCGACACCGGACTGCTCCAGTGCCGCACGCGTGGTCGCTACCGGATCGGGTGGCGGGTGATCGAACTCGGCGAAACCCTGCGGGGCACCGTCGACGTGCGGTCCTGCGCCGCGCCGGTCATCGAGAACCTCGTCGAGCGGTACGGCGAAACCAGTCACCTCGCGGTGATGGAACGGTGGCACGTGCTGTACGTCGACAAAGTGGTCGGTACGCACAACATCACCGTGCAGGGTGCACGCGTCGGCGCCCGTCTCGAAGCACATTGCACAGCGGTGGGCAAGGTCCTCCTGGCGAGCCTCGAGGAGAACGAACTGCACCGGTACCTGTCCGGTCGCCAGTTGCGCAGGCACACGCCGTCGACGATCACAAATGCCGGGGCGCTGCTCGACGCGTTGTCGGTGGCGCGGTCTGCCGGCCACGCCTACGACCTCGGTGAAGCCGTCTCGGAGGTCCACTGCGTCGCCGCGCCGGTGCGTGACGACATGGGTTCCGTGGTGGCCGCGGTGAGCATGAGCATCCCGGTCAGCCGTTTCGTGCCCCGCCGCGTCGAGTTCACCCGTGCCGTCATGGCGGCAGCCCGCGACGTCTCGCACGCGGTCGCGAACACGAACCACGCCACACCCACCACGACCAGGGACGTTCCCGAATCGGGCCGGCCGGCGCTGGCCTCCTGACGTCCCGTCGCCCGAAGTCCGAACCGAATGACACAGAGCAGAGGTGCCATGGATACCGTCGCACGTAAGGCCGCCGACCGGTTGCTGGAGGTGTACCGGACGGGCGAACCGATCGACCCGCTGACCCCGGAGCATCCCGACGCGTCGATCGAACTCGCTTATCGCATTCAGCAAGTGCAGGTCGAGGAGTGGACGCTCGGCGGCGACGTCGTCAAGGGGCACAAGGTGGGCCTCGCGTCGCGGGCCATTCAGCGGCAGATGGGGGTGAACCAACCCGACTTCGGACATCTGACCGCGAGCATGTTCCATCTCGAGCACCAGCCCATACCGGCGGGGCGGTTCCTCCAGCCGCGGATCGAGCCCGAGATCGCGTTCGTGCTGGGCCGGCCTCTGTCCGGACCGGGTGTCACCGTCGCCGAGGCGGTCCGGGCGGTCGACTTCGTCCTTCCCGCACTGGAAATCGTCGACTCGCGGATCCGGGACTGGAAGATCGGCATCTTCGACACCATCGCCGACAACGCGTCGTCGGGCGGCGTCATCCTGGGCAGCCGACCGGTCGCGCTCGACGCGGTGGACCTGCGACTGGCGGGATGCACCCTCCACATCGGCGGTGAACTCGTCGCGACCGGCGCGGGCGGTGCCGTTCTCGGCTCGCCGCTCAACGCGCTCGTGTGGCTGGCGAACACTGTCGGCCCGATGGGCGTGACACTCGAACCGGGCCATGTCGTGCTTCCCGGCTCGATGACCAAGGCATTTCCCGTGAATCCGGGCGATTCGATCGTCGCGCAGATCAGCGGGCTCGGCAGTGTGACGGCCGTCCTCGGCACCAAGGAGGAACAGTGATGGGTACCGACGCATGGAGCGCAGCACTCGTGGCGGAGCGACTTTTACAGGCGGAAGATCGTGCCACGGCCCAGACGTCCATCAAAGCTGAGTGGGAGAGCCTCGACCTCGCAACGGCCTACGCCGCGCAGGACATCGCCCTCGGCATCCGGGTGGCGCGCGGTGAGAAGGTCACCGGCGTGAAACTGGGGGTCACCTCGAAGGCCAAGCAACGTCAGGTCGGTGTCGACGCACCGTCGACCGCGTGGCTGACCGACCGGATGATCCTCCCGATCGGGGAGACCGTGCCCCGCGACCGCCTGATCCACGCGCGGGCCGAACCGGAGATCGCGTTCGTCATGGGACGCCGACTCGAAGGTCCGGGCATCAGCGCAGCGACCGCCTTGGCCGCCGTGGATCACGTCGTGGGCGCGATCGAGATCATCGACAGCCGGTTCTCGGGCTACAAGTTCTCGATGATGGACGCGGTGGCCGACAACAACTCGTCCGGACGCTACGTCACCGGGCCGATCAGCCGGCGGCCCGAAGATCTCGACCTTGCGCTCGAGGCGTGCCTGCTCGAGGTCGACGGCGAAATCGTCGATTCCGCGACCGGTGCTGCGGTACACGGACATCCGGCCGAAGCGCTGGCGTTCGCCGCCAACACGCTCGCCGAACGGGGCCACGCCATCGAGGCCGGCTGGGTGGTGCTCACGGGAGGGATGACCGACGCGGTGCCGGTGGAGCCGGGCGCGCGGATTGCGGCGCACTTCACGAATCTGGGCACGATCACCGTGGCGGGAGGTCGCTGATGCCGATCATCGAGGTCACCATCGCCGAGGGCCGCAGCCCCGAGGAACTGCGCCTGCTGATCCACGAGCTCACCCGCGCCGCTCACCGGGCGGTGGGGACGCCCGTCGCGAACGTCCGTGTGATCCTGCGCGAGACACCGAAGACACACTTCGCGGCCGGCGACGTCACGCTCGCCGAGCGGGAGGAAGCGGCGAACATCCGGGTATCCGGAACGGCCGCCGACGTCGGCACCTGAGGAGTCGGGCATTGCGATTCGACGTCGAGGCGAAAACCAGACCCGGGTTACACAGGGAAGGCACGCATGCCGTCCGTCTCAGGAGATCCGATGCCCCCGAACAGTCCCGTCACCCTCGTCGCGGAGGCAGCGCCCGCCTCGCCCGCCGTCGCGCGCGTGTCCGACGAGTTGTATCACGACCTGTTGTCCCCGAACGAGGTTCGCGACCTTCGTCTGCGGGTGCGCGACTTCGCCACCCGGGCGATCGAGCCCGTCGCGCATCGCATCGCCGGCGGCGACGAGCGGCTCGACGGCTTCCCACGTGACGCGTTCGAATCGATGGCGGCGGAGGGACTGTTCCGGATCCCGTTCCCGTCCGACGTCGGCGGCGACGGTCTGTCGCATCGCGCCACCGCGACCGCAGCCGCGGTGGAGGAATTGGCGTATTACTCCAACAGCGTCGCGGCCATCTACGACGTGCACTGCATCCTGGCGGGCACCGCGCTCGACCAGGGCACCGACGAGCAGCGACGCCGCTGGCTGCGGCCCCTCGTCGAGGGGGAGATCGTGGGTGCTTTCGCGACCAGCGAACCGGGTGCGTCCAGCGACCTGTCCCCCGACGCCGTGTCCACCGAAGCGACCCCGGACGGTGACGGCTGGATCCTCCGCGGCCGGAAACGGTGGATCACCAACTCCGTCGTCGCCTGTGTGGTGGTGGTGCTCGCACGCACCGGTGACGACCTCACGACCTTCATCGTGCCCACCAACGCGTCGGGCGTCACGATCGGAACCCCCGACCGAAAACTGGGGAACCGCGGGCAGATCACCGCCGATGTTAATCTCGACGACGTCCGCCTCGGGCCGGATTCGGTGCTCGGACGGGTCGGGGGTGGACTGCGCATCGCGCTGCAGACCCTCACCTACGGGCGCATCGGGATCGGTGCCGCGGGCGTCGGCATGGCGCAGGCCGCATTCGATCGGACTGTCGCCCATCTGAAGTCGCGGCACGCCTTCGGGGGTTCGCTCGCCTCGAAACAGCACTGGCAGTTCGTGATGGCCGACTACGCCGCGGATCTGGAGTCCGCCCGCAGCCTGTATCTCAAAGCGGCACTGCGGCTCGACGCCGGCGAGCGATTCCCCGAACCCGAGGCGGCGATGGCGAAACTGCGGGGCACGGACCTGGCCGCGCGGATCGCCCGAGATGCCGTGCAGGCCTTCGGCGGACTCGGCTTCGTCCGGTCGCTCGGCGCCGACGACACCGAGGGTCCGGTGGAGGCCATCTACCGCGACAGCAAGATCGGCGAGATCTACGAGGGAGCCAACGAGATCCAACGGTGGGTGCTGGCGCGTCAGATCTTCGGGCGCGACCACACCGGCTAGAGCGAAGAAAACCTAACGGTCCGTACGTGAATCGCCTTTGCCGTTGTGCTGTTCACGGAAATGCGCGGGGCTGACGCCGAACCGCTTGCGGAATGCGCGGCTGAAGTGTGAGACGTCGCGGAAACCGACACGGTCGCTGATCTCCGCGACGGTCGAGTCGGTGTCGAGGAGCTGCCCTCGGGCGCGGTCGAGGCGCAATTGGTACAGCCATGTGCGTGGGGTGGTGCCGGTCAAGCTGAACAGTTTGTGGATGTAGCGCAGGGACATTCCGAGTTCGACACCGATCTCGGCCGTCGAGTGGTCGGGGTCGTGCAGGTACCGCGTCATCGTCTGCTGCACCGTCCGGAGGTCGTCGTGGTGGACCCGTTTCGTCGCGGTCAGGGGGCGCGCCTGCTCGGTGAGGGCAGAGGTGAGCAGATCGACCGCGGACGCGGCCACCGATGCCGAAGACCCCACCGACAACCGGGCGTCGGTCGTTGCTATGTCGACGAGAAAACGGGAGACGAGGCCGCCCATCCCGGTCTGCCCGGAGATCCCCAGCCCGGCGACGCCCTCCATGGCCTCGGCGGAAAGCCGGGAGATCAATAGTTGGCGGGGTGCACGCAGGACGACCTGCTCGAATTCCGTCCGGCCGTCCACGACGAAGGGTGCGGCCGAGTCGAGGATCCCGAATGCTCCCTGCTCGAGGGTCGCACTCCGCGAATGCTGCTGGAGGGTGGCCGTCCCCCGAGTGATCAGACACAGCAGGTAGTCGTCGTTGGGGTCGGACCGGATCATCTCGGGCGTGCGCACGACCGTGTGCGGGTCTGCGTGCACCACACTCACGGTCAGGTCCCCGAAGGGCCGCACCGTCAGTTCCGCGGCGAACCGGGCGTGTCTGTCGGGCCAGTCGACGTCCATCTCGCAGTAGGTGGAGTCGAGGGTGTCCGCCCAGCGCACTCGCCCTTCGGTCGACTCCAGCTCGCGCGTACTCAGCACCATCGACGCGGCGCTGTCGGTGCAGGCGGAGTCATCCTTCTGTGCACTGTCGGTCATGTTCGATCGCACCTCCGCCTCCTAGTGTTCCAGATCACAGGCACTCCCCGCGCGGACGATCCCCGAAAGGCTCCGGGCCGCGCCCACTTCGAATCTTGCGAACCACTTCAGAGGAGACAGCGTCATGACCACCAGCACCACGTGGATCGAATCGATCACCATGGAGGAACTCGACCGCGATCCGAACCCGATCTACGACCGGCTCCGGCGCGAGGCCCCGATTGCGTTCGTGCCCGCGGTAGGGATGCACGTCGTGTCGTCGCGCGACCTCTGCCTGCAGATCGCGCAGGATTCCGAGACCTGGTCCACGGTGATCGCGCCCTCGGGTGGACGAACCTTCGGGAAAGGTACCGTACTCGCCGCCAACGGTGAACAGCACGAGAAAATTCGCGAATGGATCGATCCCCAATTGCGGCCCAGTGCAGTGGACTCCTATGTAGAAGCGCTGGTCCGGCCGCAGGCGCGCAGCCTCCTGGAAGGGATCGAGGATCTGGGTGCCGCAGACATCCAGGAGGCCTACTTCGCGCCGATCAGTGTGCGTTCGGTTGGGGACCTGATGGGTCTCACCGAAATCCCTTCGGAGACATTGGTGCGCTGGTTCCAGACGCTGGCGCAGTCGTACGGGAACGCGGAAGTCGACGAGAACGGAAACTTCGCCAATCCCGGGCCGTTCGAGGCCGGTGACCAGGTGAAGGCCGAGATCGTCGCCGCTGTCGGCCCGATGCTCGACCACTGGACCGAACATCCCGACCACACCCTGATCTCGCACTGGCTGCACGACGGGACGCCCGACGGCCAGGTCCGCGACCGGTCCGAGATCTACCCGAACATCTACGTCTTCCTGCTCGGCGCCCTTCAGGAGCCCGGGCACGTCATGACGACCACCCTGGCAGGGCTATTCCAGCACCCCGACCAGCTCGAACGCGTCATCGACGACCCCACCCTCATTCCGCGCGCCGTCAACGAGGGCGCGCGCTGGGTGGCCCCGATCTGGAGTGCCGCGGTGAAGGTCGCGGGCCGCGATGTCACCATCGGCGGCATCGACCTGCCGACGGGAACACCGGTCATGCTGGCATACGGTTCGGCCAATCGAGACGAGTCCGTCTGGGAGAACGCGGAGGCCTACGAGATCGACCGGCCCATCATGCCGCATCTGGCGTTCGGAGCGGGAAACCATGCTTGCGCCGGAACGTATCTCGGTACCGCGATCGTGCGGATCGCACTCGAGGAACTGTTCGAGACGATCCCGAACATCGAGCCCGATCCCGACCGCGCCCCGCAGTTCTGGGGATGGACGTTCCGCGGACCGCAGGGCCTGCACGTCACCTGGGAGGTCTGACCGATGGACCGTATGGTGACGGTGTCGGGGCAGGACGGGGCGTTCCCGGTCGCACCCGGCACGTCGGTCCTGGAAGCCGCATTGCGGGCGAATCGCTGGCTTCCGCACGCCTGTTCACAGGGGACCTGTGGCACGTGCAAGATTCGGGTTCTCTCCGGGGAGGTCGACCACGGCGCCGCCGACGAGACCATCCTCTCCGCCGACGAACGCTCGTCGGGACTCGCGCTGGCCTGCCAGTCGAAACCGCACGGAGACCTGGCCATCGCCCCCGTGAACGACGCCGACCCCGGCCGGCCGATGCACCCCCTCCGCGACTACACAGGCACAGTACGGGAACTGTCCGACATCGCTCGGCAGACCCGCAGGCTCGTCGTCGAACTCGACGAGCCGATGGAGTTCGACGCCGGTCAGTACGCCGAACTGATCGTGCCGGGCTCCGGTGTCGCGCGCCAGTATTCGATGGCGAACCCGCCGTCCGAGCAACGGCTGCTCGAGTTCCACGTCCGGAATACGGCGGGCGGCCTCGCCACCGAGGGCTGGATCTTCGACTCACTCGCGGTGGGTGACCGCATCGATCTGCGTGGACCGCTCGGCCAGTTCGGTGTCGTCGAAGCCCGGGAGGAGCCGGCCATCCTGATCGGCGGAGGCACCGGGCTCGCACCGCTCAAATCGATTGTCCGGCATGCACTGGATCACGATCTGCTACCGGCGATTCACCTCTACCACGGTGGTCGCCGGGAAGCCGACCTCTACGACGTCGAGTGCTTCCGCGCGATGGAGGCGACCGATTCCCGATTCCACTATCACCCGGTCCTCAGTGAGGAGAACTGGGACGGGGCAACGGGAATGGTCACCGACGCCGTGCTGGGTGACTTCGCCAGTTGCCGTGGCCACAGCGGATACCTGTGCGGACCGCCCGCGATGGTCGTCGCCGCCGTCAAGGCCTTGAAACGCCGCCGCATGTCGCCGCGGTTGATCTTCAAGGAGGAGTTCACCGTGAACGCTCCGCGGCCGGCGGCCGAGGCCGTGTGATCCCACTGTCCCCCAACCCGACCTACTACGCCGAGAACAGGAATTTCATGTACCGAGTGAGCATCATTTACAACCCGCCGACCGACCCGGCGGAATTCGACGAGTACTACGCCACAAAACACCTGCCGCTGGTCCGGCAGGTGCCCGGGGTCGTCCGATTCGCCGCCGGCAAGTGTGAGACCTTCGACGGCACTACTCCCGCGGGATACGCGCTCGCCGAGTTGTTCTTCGACTCCAAGGATGCCGCCGCGCAGGCTCTCTCGTCACCAGCTGGGCAGACGGCCGCCGGAGATCTCGCGAACTTCGCCACCGGTGGTGTCACGATGCTCTTCAGCAACGAGGACACCGTTCTTCCCTGACCGTACTTGTTGGCGCAGCGCATCACGAACCTCTGCGCGCGTGCTCCTTCCGGTACAGGCCGGGGCTCGAGCCGAAGGTGCTGCGGAACAACCGGCTGAAATGGGACACGTCGCGGAAGCCGGCGCACTCGCTGACGTCGGCGACGGACAGATCCGTGGTGAGCAGGTACTTTCGCGCAGCCTCGAGGCGGGCCTGGTACAGCCAGGCCCGCGTCGTGGTGCCCTCCGCATTGAACAGCTTGTGCACGGTGCGCAGCGACATACCCGCTGCCGCGGCGATGTCCGACAGCGTGATGTCGGCGTCGTGGAGATTCTGTTCGATCACCCGCTGAACCCGCGTGAGGTCCTCCGTGCGGTGCAGGTCTGCAGCGCTGGTCGCCAATAGGCCCTCGGTCAGGGCCGTGGCAAACATGTCGACGGCGGAGGATGCGAACGACACGGCAGCACCTTGCGACATCGGCGCGTCCATGTCCGCGATATCGACGAACAACCGACCGACCAGTCCGCCAGCCCCGGTGTCGCCGTGAATCGAGCGCGCCGTGCCGTGTTCGACGATTCGTCCCGGAAGGCGCGACGTGAGCACCTCGCGGGGGGATCGAACCACGACCTGTCGGAACGGGGCGGGTGAGTGGAACACGAACGGTGCGGCGCAGTCGAGGAGCGCGAAGGAACCCGGCTCCACCACCGTGGCCCGGCCGGACTGCCGGACCTCCACGCTTCCGTCCGTGACGAGGCAGACCAAATACCCCTCCCCCGAATCGGACTGGATCATCGCCGGCGATCGGACGACGGTGTGCGCGTCGGCCCGGATCGTGCTGACATGCAGATCACCGAACGGTCGCCCGCCCCACTCCGCGTCGAAGTGACGCCGAGGCTCCGGCCACGCCACGTCCGTCTCGCAGTAGAGCCGCTCCAGCGTGCTCGCCCACTGCATACGGCCCTCCCCGGTATCGAGCTCCCGTGTTCGCAGAGAGACGATCGCGGGCACGTCGGTGCGCGCGGAGTCATTCGATTGTTCGCGCTCAGCCATGTTCCACCACACCTCCGCCTAATAGTGTTCCAGATCACAGGAACTTGGCGTTCGGGTCAATATACCCCACCCCGTCGAGTACGACACCGACAGCGGTGACCGAGGCGCGCCGACGTCCTCGCCTTCCGAAACAGGTTCCTGCCCAACGAGACCAGGAGTGACTCCATGACCACATCAGCATTCGTCGACGATCGCGTCGGAGTTCCGAACGACGTCCGGCCCATGACGGGCGACGAGTACCTCGAGTCGCTGCGCGACGGCCGCGAGGTCTACTTCCGCGGGGAGCGCGTCGACGACGTCACCACCCATCCGGCTTTCCGTAACTCGGCGCGGTCGGTGGCGCGGATGTACGACGCACTGCACCAGCCGGAGGCGAAGGGCGTGCTGGCGGTGCCCACCGATACCGGAAACGGCGGCTTCACGCACCCCTTCTTCAAGACCGCTCGAAGTGCGGACGACCTGGTGCTCGCCCGTGACGCGATCGTGGCCTGGCAGCGTGAGGTGTACGGCTGGCTGGGCCGGTCGCCCGACTACAAGGCCTCGTTCCTCGGCACGCTGGGAG
The DNA here is from genome assembly GCF_030056875.1 of Rhodococcus sp. IEGM 1351. Taxonomy (NCBI): domain Bacteria; kingdom Bacillati; phylum Actinomycetota; class Actinomycetes; order Mycobacteriales; family Nocardiaceae; genus Rhodococcus; species Rhodococcus sp. IEGM 1351. The sequence continues at coordinate 64,900 of NZ_JASHKU010000023.1, forward strand.
CCAACGCCGACTTCTACGGCCCGTACCGCGACAACGCCCTGCGCTGGTACAAGCACGCGCAGGAGCGGATGCTCTACCTCAACCACGCCATCGTCAATCCGCCGATCGACCGCGACAAGCCGGCCGACGAAACCGCCGACGTGTGCGTGCACGTGGTCGAGGAGACCGATGCGGGTCTGATCGTGTCCGGCGCGAAGGTCGTCGCGACGGGATCGGCGATCACTAACGCGAATTTCATCGCCCACTACGGACTGCCGCTGCGCAAGAAGGAATACGGCCTGATCTTCACGGTGCCGATGGATTCGCCAGGACTGAAGTTGTTCTGCCGCACCTCCTACGAGATGAACGCTGCGGTGATGGGCACGCCGTTCGACTATCCGTTGTCGAGCAGGTTCGACGAGAACGACGCGATCATGGTGTTCGACCGGGTGCTGGTGCCGTGGGAGAACGTCTTCGCCTACGACACCGACACCGCGAACGGCTTCGTCATGAAGTCGGGATTTCTCTCCCGCTTCATGTTCCACGGATGCGCTCGGCTCGCGGTGAAGCTCGACTTCATCGCCGGCTGTGTGATGAAGGGTGTGGAAATGACCGGCTCCGCGGGATTCCGCGGTGTGCAGATGCAGATCGGGGAGATCCTCAACTGGCGCGACATGTTCTGGGGGCTGTCCGACGCGATGGCCAAGTCACCCGAACAGTGGGTGAACGGCGCCGTCCAGCCGAACCTGAACTACGGCCTCGCCTATCGCACCTTCATGGGTGTGGGGTACCCGCGGGTCAAGGAGATCATCCAGCAGGTGCTGGGCAGCGGGCTGATCTACCTGAACTCCCATGCGAGCGACTGGGCGAACCCGGCCATGCGTCCCTACCTCGACCAGTATGTCCGCGGATCGAACGGCGTCGCCGCGATCGACCGCGTCCAGTTGCTCAAGTTGCTGTGGGACGCCGTCGGCACCGAGTTCGGTGGGCGGCACGAACTCTACGAGCGCAATTACGGCGGCGATCACGAGGCCGTCCGCTTCCAGACGTTGTTCGCCTACCAGGCGACCGGACAGGATCTGGCGCTCAAGGGATTCGCCGAACAGTGCATGTCCGAGTACGACGTGGACGGCTGGACCCGGCCCGACCTGATCGGCAACGACGATCTGAGGATCGTCCGGGGCTGAGTGGAACCGACGACGAGGAGCGCAGCCATGACCGAGACAGTGGGCGAACTCGATCCCGAGGTGACGCCGCTACACCTGCGGAAGGCGCTGGGACGGTTCGCCAGCGGTGTCACCATCGTGACCACCGCCGAATGCGAAGACGAGGACTCGGTGCATGGGATGACCGCCAATGCGTTCACCTCGGTGTCGCTGGACCCACCGCTGGTGCTCGTGTCCATCTCCACACGCGCGAAGATGGACACGAAGATCAGAGAGACCGGGACGTACGGCGTTTCGATTCTCGCCGGAGACCAGGAACCTGTGTCGTTGCACTTCGCGGGCGCGGCACACGAACCGGATCGGGTTCGGTTCGTGTGGCGCAGGGGCGTGCCGCTCCTCGAAGGCGCTCTGGTGCATCTCGCGTGCACCGTGGTCGCCTCGCACCCCGCGGGCGACCACACGCTGCACGTGGGCCGGGTCGAGCAACTCTGGTACGACGACGGGCACCCGCTCGTCTTCTACACCGGCAGTTTCCGGTCGCTGGAACTCCTCGGGCGCGACGAGCCCTGGGGGTTCTGAACCGAGTGCCGACGGCTGGCGGCCGCGACGAATGTCGCGGCCGCCATACGTATGTGTGGTGCAGCTCAGGGCACGGCCTGGGCACGAGCCGCGATCTCACCGGCACGAGTCGTGGCGGCCGCGGTCCCCGCGATCGCCCAGTTCGCCGGGTCGACTTCGATGATCTGTCCGCGCACGAGCGCACGCTGCGCACCGAGGATGTCGACGATCAGATCGGTGAACCGCGCCGCAAGTTCCTGACGTTGCGAGGCGGGGCGTCCGGCGAGCACGATCGCCGTGAAATAGGGCGCCGCGGGCGCGCCGTCTGTAACGGTGGTTCCCGCGACAGCGACATCGTCGGGCCGGTATCGCACGATGAACGCCCTTACGCGGTCCATCGGTGAGTCGAGAACCTCGGAGTAGCACCGACTCGCGGCGGTGAGCAGTTCTCGGTGCTGCTCGGCGGTGTAGGCGCCGTCGACGAGGTGGAAGTGGGCGACAGGCATAGGTGACAATCCTTTTCGGGAGTCGGTCAGTGGATTCCGTGGCGGGTTCCGGCATCGACGTTGATCACCGAGCCGTGCAGCACCGCGGCCTCCGGAGCGAGCAGGGTCTCGACGATCCAGCCGATCTCCTGGAGCGTCGGCAGCCGACCGAGGCTGGTCTTGGCGCGGTAGCGGTTCCAGATCTTCTCCGGATCCTGCCCGGTTTCGGCGGATTCGGTTTCGACGAAGGCACGCAGCCTCGGAGTGTCCACCGGTCCGGGAGCGATCGTGTGGGTGGTGACACCCTTCGGCCCGTAGAGGGCACTGAGTTGGCGCATGAGGTTGAAGACCGCAGCGTTCGCCGTGCCGGGCGCCGCATCGAGCGGACCCGGTTCGAGACCGAGGGAGCCGGCGATGGTGACGAAGCGGGAGCCGTCGACGAGATGGTCGCGGACGGCGTGCAGGAGGCGGACGAGTCCGCCCACCTTGATGTTCGTCGCCACGGCCAGGTCGCCTGGTGGAATCGTGTCGACGGAACCCCGCACCGGGAGGCCGGCGGCGAACAGCGCCATCCGAACGGGCGAGTCGATACACGCAGAGATCGTGTCGATTGCAGTGTCGTCGGCGATGTCGGCCACGCACGGCGTGATCAGGTCGTCGGAGATCGCGAGCTTCTCGAGTTCGTCGCCTCTGCGGGCGACGGCCAGCACTCGCAGCCCGCGGCGGGCCAATCGCAGGGTGATTTCGGTGCCCATCGCACCGGTCGCACCGACGACGACACAAAGGTCGGGTGTAGTCACAGCACAGTTCTCCTCGGTTCGGGAAGACGAAGGCCGGGACGGTGGGTACCGCCCCGGCCACTGGTGGACGAGTTCGATCAGCTCCGCAGGCGGATGGTGACCGCTCGGGGCTCGGTGAAGAATTCGCGGGAGTACTGGCCGCCCTCGCGTCCGAGGCCGCTGCTGCCTTCGCCACCGAACGGCAGTCGGAGGTCGCGCTCGAAGAAGGTGTTGATCCACACCGTGCCGGCCTTCCACCGTGCGGCCATGCGGTGCGCACGGTTGAGGTTGTCGGTGAACAGAATCCCTGCCAACCCGTACGGCGAGTCGTTCGCGATGCGCAGCGCCTCGTCCTCGGTGTCGAACCCGAGGACGGTCTCGACGGGCCCGAAGATCTCCTCACGCGCGGTGCGCGAGTCGTTGGTGAGCCCGGTGATCACCGTGGGCGGGTAGTAGAAGCCTTTCGCCCGCGCATCGTCGGTGAGCCGCGACCCACCGGTGACGACCTTGCCGCCCTCCTCCTGGGCCAGTTCGACGTAGCCGTGCACCTTCTCGAGGTGTCTTTGCTCGATCAGCGGGCCGAGGAAATTCGACGGGTCTTTCGGGTCGCCGACGGTGAGTTTCTTCGCCTCCTCGGTGAACCGGTCGAGGAATTCGTCCATGATCGAGTTCTGCACCAGCAGGCGGGAGCCGGACAGGCACACCTGCCCGTTGCCGCCGAAGATCGCCCGGATCGCCATCGGAACAGCGACGTCGAGGTCGGCGTCGTCGAAGACGATGTTCGCGGACTTGCCGCCCATCTCCGCCGAGACCGGGGTGTGGTTCACCGCGGCGGCCTGGAGGATCCGCACGCCGGTGGCGCTCGAACCGGTGAACGTGATCCGGTCGACCCTCGGGTCCGCGGTGAGCGGACCGGCGACGGCCTCGCCCCCGAATCCGTGGACCACGTTGAGCACGCCTTCGGGAAGGCCGGCCTCGAGGGCGAGTTGCGCGAACCGGTGCGCGGTGAGCGGCGTCTGCGGTGCGGGTTTGAGAACGGTGGTGTTGCCGAAGGCCAATGCGGGGGCGATCTTCCACGTCGCGAGCATCAGCGGCGCGTTCCACGGGCTGATCGCCGACACCACCCCGGCGGGTGGGTACAAAACGTAGGAGAGCAGGTCGCCGTCCGGGTAGGCCTCGTTGGCGGCCATCGACACATAGTCGGCGAAGAACCGCAGATTGTGTGCCACCCGCGGGATCTCGGCGTGCAGGGACTGGTTGATGCTCTTGCCGCCGTCACGGGTCTCGATCAGCGCGAGTTCCTCACGGTGTTCGTCGACCTTGTCGGCTACTGCGTGCAGGATCTTCGCACGCTCCTTCGGCGACATCCGCGGCCACGGACCGTCATCGAATGCGGTGCGGGCCGCGGTGATCGCAGCCTCGCCGTCGTCGGCGGTTCCGCGGGGGACCGTCCCGAGCAGTGAACCGTCGTGCGGATCACGGGTTTCGAAGGTCGCCCCGTCCGAGGCGGCCGCCCAGTCGCCACCGATGAGGTGACGAACCTCGGTCACCCCGGGTACGGATTCCGTCGTGGTCATGGTGCTCCTTGCCTGTCAGACCCCGGCCGGGGCCGGGGTCTCGTAGGTGCGGCCTGCGAGTTCGGAGGCGACGTCGATGATCATGTCTTCCTGACCACCGATGACACCGCGACGACCGAGTTCCATGAGGATGTCGCGGGCGGGCACCCCGAACTTCTTCGCGGCCCGCTTGGTGGGGTGGAAGAACGTGGAGTACACACCGGCGTAGCCGAGGACCAGTGCGGTCTCGTCGACGATCTGCGGTTCCTTCATCAGCGGTGCGACGATGTGTTCGGCGGTGTCGATGAGCGGGAAAAGGTCGACCCCGGTGTCCCAGCCGGCGCGTTCGAACGCAGCGGCGAGGACCTCGGTCTGCGCGTTGCCGGCGCTGGCGCCGAGACCGCGCAGGGACCCGTCGATGAACGTGGCCCCGTTCTCCGCGGCGGTCAGCGCGTTGGCGATCCCGACACCGAGGTTGTTGTGGGCGTGGAACCCGATGTCGGCGGTGATGGCCTGCCGCAGAGCGGCGACCCGGTCACCGGCGTGCCGGGGAACCATGGCACCGGCGGAGTCGACGACGTAGACGACGTCGGCACCGTAGGAGTCGAGTTTGGCGGCCTGCTCGGCGAGGGGTTGGGGGTCGAGCTTGTGGCTCATCATCAGGAACGTCATCACCGTCAGGCCCTGCTCCTTGGCCCACTCGACCGGCTGCTGCCCGCAGTCGGCCTCGGTGCAGTGCACCGCGACGCGGACCGTTTTGATGCCGGCGTCGATGGCCTGCTGCAGTTCGGCGAGGGTCGCGATGCCGGGCACGTAGAGGGCGGCGATGTCGGCGTTCTCGACGGCGTCGACCGCGGCGCGCACGTAGTCGGGGTCGGTGGCGGCGGCGAACCCGTACTGGATCGAGGAGGCGCCGAGTCCGATGCCGTGCGCGACCTCGATGGTCGGCACGCCGGCCTTGTCGAGGCCGCGCGCGATGTCGGCGACGTTCTGCGGGGTGAACCGGTGCGACACGGACGACATGCCGTCCCGCAGGGTGGTGTCGACGATCGTGATCTTCTTACTCACTGTGCTGCTCCCTGGACGAGGTTCTGCTGGGCCATGACGTCGGCCACCTGGACGGCGGCGGCGGTGATGATGTCGAGGTTGCCGGCGTAGGTGGGCAGGAAGTCGCCGGCGCCGACGACCTCGAGCATCACGGTGACCAGGTCGCCGTCGACGTCGACCAGGCGTAGCGAGTAGCCGGGGACGTACCGCTGGACCTTGGCGACCATGTCGACCACGGCGCGTTCGATGGCGGCCGGGTCGGGGTTGCGGACCTTGGCGTAGACGGTGTCGCGCATGTTCATCGGCGGTTCGGCCGGGTTGATCACCGAGATCGCCTTGGCACGGTCGGCGCCGGCGACCTGGGCGAGGGCGCGGCCGGTCTTCTCGCTGAATTCGCTGAGGTTCTGCCGGGTGCCGGGGCCGGCACTGTGGGAGGCGATGGCGGCGACGATCTCGCCGTAGGAGGCGTCGGCGACCTCGTTGATGGCGTAGAGGATCGGAATGGTGGCCTGGCCGGCGCAGCTGACCATGTTCACGTTGGGTGCGCTCAGGTGCGCGTCGAGGTTGACCGCGGGGACGACGTACGGGCCGACCGAGGCCGGGGTGAGGTCGATGGCGGTGATTCCGGCGTCGGCGTAGCGCGGCGCCGCGGCGGCGTGGATCTTCGCCGACGTCGCCTCGAACACGAAGTCCGGCAGTTCCGGCTGGGCCAGGAGCCAGTCGAGTCCGCCGGCGGAGGCTTCGAGGCCCTCCTGGCGGGCCCGGGCCAATCCCTCGCTGTCGGGGTCGATGCCCACCATGCACACGGGTTCGACGTGCTCGGACCGCAGCAGCTTGTACATCAGATCCGTACCGATGTTCCCGGATCCGACGATCGCGGCTTTCAATCGACTCATCTTCTAGGCCTTCCCTGGGCAGGCGGGGTGATGCGGTCGACGCTAGGAAGAATTCGCAGGTCCGGGACCGGCGATTCGGCTGTGCCGGACAGCGAGCGCCATCACGCGACCGCTGTTCGGCTATCACGAAAAGCGCTGACCGCCCCGGACCCCGTCCGCCACGCTCGTGACATCGACCACAACCGGTGCAGCAGGCCCGGACGTCGGAAACCAGGAGAAGCCATGAGTGACGCTCGTTTCGACATCGCGCACCTCGCCCGTGCCGAACTGTTCAGCCCCAAGCCGCAGGAGACGCTGGACTTCTTCACGAAGTTCCTCGGGATGTACGTGACCCACAGGGAAGGGCAGTCGGTGTACCTGCGCGGATACGAGGACCCGTATCAGTGGAGCCTGAAGATCACCGAAGCACCCGAGGCCGGGATGGGCCACGCCGCGATGCGGACGAGTTCTCCCGAAGCGCTCGAGCGACGGGCCAAGTCACTGACAGACGGCAACGTCGACGGCACGTGGAGCGAAGACCAGTTCGGGTACGGCAAGACCTTCGAGTACCAGTCACCCGACGGACACAATCTGCAGCTGTTGTGGGAAGCCGAGAAGTACGTCGCTCCCCCGGAACTGCGGAGCAAGATCCTCACCCGGCCGTCCAAGAAGCCGCTGCAGGGTATCCCCGTCAAGCGCATCGACCACCTCAACCTGATGTCGTCCGACGTGACCGCGGTGAAGGACTCCTTCGAACGGCACCTCGGATTCCGGACCACCGAGCGGGTCGTCGACGGCAACGTCGAGATCGGGGCGTGGATGAGCTCGAACCTGCTCGGTCACGAGGTCGCCTGCATGCGCGACATGACCGGCGGGCACGGCAAGCTGCACCACCTCGCGTTCTTCTACGGCACCGGGCAGCACAACATCGACGCCGTGGAGATGTTCCGCGACTACGACATTCAGATCGAAGCCGGCCCCGACAAGCACGGCATCACGCAGAGCCAGTTCCTGTACGTCTTCGAACCGGGCGGCAACCGCATCGAGCTGTTCGGCGAGGCCGGCTACCTGCACTTGGACCCGGACGCCGAGACCAAGACCTGGCAGATGTCCGACATCGACACCGGACTGGCCGTCGGAGGCGCCAAGCTGCCGTGGGAGTCGTATTTCACCTACGGCACCCCGAGCCCGCTGTCCCTGGACCAGCACATCGAAAAGTACGCCCACTTCGGGCCCGGTGCCCCCGATCCCGACGCCCTCGCGGCGGAACTCTCCGTCCCCGACGAGTTGGAGCACTCCCGCGCTGTCGCCGACGCGTCGCTCTGACACACCCTCGGTGAGCGCCAGGGTGGTCGCGGCCTCGTGCCGTAACCACCCTGGCGTCGCGTCGTCTTCGCGATCGAAGACCCACCGGTGTCAGTTCACTCTGCAGCCCTCGGCGATCGGGGTGTCGTTCAACCGGTCGACGATGTAGGACATGGCGCCGTTGGTGTCGTAGCCGTCGATGAGTTCGGGGCCGAAGTGGTTGGGGATGGTGGTGCCCGGTGCGATGGGCGGTAGGTCGTTGGTGCGGAAGGTGACCTGTGCGCCTCGGTCGCACCAGTCGGTGGCGAGTTGGCGGGCCTGCTCGTAGGGCACGGTGTCGTCGTTGCGACCGCTGGTGACGAGCACCGGGCTGCTCGGGGTGAGGGTGCCGAGGCGCTGCGCGTCGAAGACGGGGGCGGCTTCGGGGATGTCGCGTAGGTTGTCGAGCAAGGATTTGTGGTCGTTCGTGTACGTGCTGGTGCGCAGGAACGGCTGGTTGGCGATGACGTCACCGATGCACTCGGTGCTCAGCGTGTTCAGCATTGCCTGGCCCTCGGGAGTGATGCGTTCGTGCAGTGGTTTCTGCAACTCGGGATGGCCTGCGACGAAGCCGTTGATCGCGAACCCGATGGCACCGCCGATGAGGTTGCCGTCGATCTGGCCGAGCACGGTGAGGAGGTCGGCCGGCGGTCCGCCCGCCCAGGTGCCCTTGACGTTCAGTTCCGGGGCGTAGGAGGACTGGAGCTCCGCGGCGGCCGCGGCGGCTCCACCGCCCTGGGAGTATCCCCACAGGGCCAGTGGCGTCGTCGGACCGCTGCCGCCGAGTGCGTTCGCGGCGCGCGCGGCGTCGAGAACGGCGTGGGCTTCTTCGAGCCGGTTGACGTAGGTGTGGACTCCGGGGGTGCCGAGGCCGATGTAGTCGGTGACGAAGACGCGCGCTCCCATCGCGCTCCACACGTTGGCCGACAGCGCTTCCTGGTTGGCGGACAACGAGAACGGGGCCGTGGTCACGTTCAGCCCTGTGGAGAACGCGTGCGACGGGGCGCACTGATCACCCTGCCCGACCGTGCCGGGCGCGATGATCACGGTCGGCCGCGTGCCGCTGCCATTCCAGGGCCGGGTGGCGTCGATGAAAGTCCCGGTGACCGCTGTCGGGGAACCGTCCTGCAGCCGCGACGTGTACATCACCCGCTGCCCGGCGCCCGGCCAGGTGCCGTCCGTTCCGGGCACCGAGGCGAACAACGGCATCGGTTCGGTGCGGATGATCGATCCCGGAGCCGACGCGAATTCGGCTGGCGGAGTGTAGAAGTCGTCGCCGTGGGCGGCGTGTGCCGGATGAGCGCCGGCAGTGAGCGCGACCGCGGCGGCTATGCAGCTGACGACGGTGAGGACGGCGACCCGGACAGCGTGCGGTGTGTGCGAGCGGCGAAGACGAGTAGGGGTGGTGTGCATGGTCAGATCACCGTGCCGACGTCTCGGGCGACCAGATGGTCCAGGGCGCGTTCGGCGACCGCGGCGATGGTCATCGACGGGTTGCAGGCCGCGGTGTTCCCGGGCATCAGCGCGCCGTCGAGCACATACAGTCCGCGCTGGCCGAGCACTCTCCCTTCGAGGTCGCAAACGGAGCCCATCGACGCCCCGCCGAGCGGATGCCAGGTGGAGGGGAACAGCGCGTTGGTGTCCGTGAGTAGGCTTCCCGGCCCGGCGATCTTCCGCACCATCGGGTCGATGCGGCCGTTCTGGATGACGGCGTCGCCTTCCTTCGGCCAGCGCAGGACTGCGTCGTCGGTGGCCGAGTCGTACACGAAACTCCCACGTCCGTCGCTGACGCCGTATCCGACGAGCATGGTGCTGCGTGCGTCGAAGGACAGTGGTGGCATCGACGCCTGAATGACCGTGACGGCGGTGGCGGGGTCGTCCCAGTTCAGACTGCCGTAGACGACCGGGCCACCCTGCGGGGCACCGAACTCTTCTTCGAGGCTCGTCCAGACATAGATTCGGTCGGCGTTGGTTCCCCAACCGGTTCCGAGTCCGTCCGGCAGATCCGGGATCCGGCTCGTCGCCGCCGCGCGCACCAGCAACTTGGTGGTGCCGAGGCTGCCGGCGGCCATCACCAGGGCGCTCGTGGTGAGGATCTTGTTCTCGAGCACGTTGCCGGACGTATCGATCCGGTCGACGTACACGGTCCAGCGGCCGTCTGGGGCGCGTTCGACATCGGTGACCTGGTGCAGGGTTTCCACCGTCACCCGGCCGGTCGCTTCCGCGGCAGCGATGTAGGTGACGTCGACCGAGTGCTTGCCGCCGTTGTTGACCCCGAGGGCGCCGTCGCCGTTGGTGTACGAGGGTTTCATGCGGCCGCGGAGTTCGTCGAGCGCGAAGTTCCAGTCGATCGGCATCGGGATCTTCGACACGGGCAGTCCCGCTCGTTGCACGTTCTGCGCAAACACTTTCGCGGCCTGGTAATTCGGGCTGTCGATCAACTCGTCGGGGGCGACGGCGAGCCGCAACATCTGCGCGACCCGTGGGTAGTGAACTCGGTCCATGGTGGCCCAGTCGAGCGCTTCGGGCAGGTGCGCGTTGAAGACGGCCTCGGCCGGTTGCAACGTCATCCCTTGGTAGACCAGGGAACCACCGCCGACGCCCGCCGCACACAGTGCGGTCATGTTGTCGCCGGGCACCGCCTCGAGCAGACCGGTGTACGGCTCCAGCGCCACCGGCTCACCGAACAGCTGCGGACTGGACCGGTACCAGAGGATGCGCTTGTCCGGCGCGGTCGCACGGGGAAAGGTCTCCGCGTCCGGCCCTGTGGGCCAGCGCATTCCACGCTCGAGCACGAGAACGGGCACCCCGGACTCCGCGAGCCGAAGCGCCGCGACGCCGCCGCCGAACCCCGACCCGACGACGATGACCCGGTGATCTTCGCGGGTGAGCGGCACGGTCGTCCGGCGGCCCGCGAGGCCGGTCCCGGCCTGCGCGATGCGCGGACTCGCCAACGCGACCCCCGCGGCAGCGGCCCCGGCCAGAAAGGAGCGGCGATTGAGTGCAGACACAGCTTTCCCCCGGATCACAGACGGACTCACTCGGCGAGATGTCGAAAGATCAGCGTGGAGCGTTTCTCTTAGGCGAGCTCAAACTAGACACTCTGAGCCAGATGTGTCAAGAAGTTACTGTGACTGCCGTTACGAGCTGGACGGCATCGCGGGCAGGAGCCAGCGGGTGAGAAACCGGCGCAGGTCGTCGTCGGTGTGAACGGCGTCGTCGTCGAAGAGGACGACCGACAACGCCAGCCGCAGTGCGATCTCGACGATGTCGTCCAGACTCGACTCCACGCCGGGGTCGCGCTCGACGAGCGGCGCGAGCAGTTCGCGCGCTACGGGTTTCGCGCGGGACATCATGCCCGTGTCGAAGACAGGGTTGCCCCGTTCCGCCTGGAGCAGGGTAGCCAGCACCGGATGCGCGCGCACGGCGGCCCGGCCCGCGACGATGAGTTCGACGACGTACTCGCACGTGGTGTCGGTGGCGTTCGATCGGGAGTGGATCCCGCCCAGCACCTCGACGGCGAGACCGGCGATCGCCTGCGACACCAGTTCTTCGCGCGACCCGAAGATGGAATACACGGTCTGTCGCGTGACGCCCGCACTCTGCGCCGCCGCCGCGATGGTGACCCCCTCGAAGCCGTCACTCGCGATCAAGTCGAGCGTGGCGTCCAAGATCTTCCTCCGCGACCGCATGCGACCATTATCGACGACGATCCCGGTGGGCCCGCACCGTCGCACTGACGGCGGACACCGGTGGTGTCGCGGTCGACGAACACTCGGTCCCACGGCACGAGGACGTCGTCGAAGACGAGGAGCGAATCGGGCTCGTCGTAGCGGCAGGTCAGTGGGTAGTCGAATGAGCTCGTCGCGGCCGGGATGTACGGGCGGCGGACGTACTGCTTGAGACCGGGGGCGTTGGTCGGGACCACGAACCCGACGGCGAAGTCCTTGTCGTCCGGGCCGAGCGGCTGATGCACGAGACGAAGATTTCGTCGGCGATCGCTCCGCCGGTAGCATCTGCGAACCACGGATGACCAGACCCTCGGGGGTCTCCTCGACCACGCCGGCCTTCTTCGAGACGGGCGCCCACGTTCTCGGCAACTGGCAGTCGCAGATCCGCTTCGCGACGAAGCTGGAATTCATTGCGGGCGTTGCGCGTCGGGTCACCCAGGTCAACGGGGTGGACAAGATCCCCAGCGTTCAGGAGAAGCTCGGCGAGCTCGCCGCACTCGTCAGCGGAGTCCGTTCCGCGGTGCTGGCCGCCGAGTACACCGCCGAGCCGGATTCGGCCGGAATGTGGTTGCCGGGCAGGCAGGCCCTGTACGGGTCGATGGGCCTGCAGTCGGAGATCTACCCGCGGGTGATCGCGATCCTGCGCGACCTCGTCGGCGGCGGTGTGCTGCAACTCCCGTCGAGCGTCAAGGACCTCACCAGCCCGTTGACATCCCGGGACATCGAACACTACGTCCAGTCCCCCGGTGTGCCGTCCGAGGAGCGCGTCAAGCTCTTCAAGCTGGCCTGGGAATCATCGGCTCCGAATTCGCCGGACGACACCAGCAGTACGAGATGTTCTACGCCGGTGCCCCTTTCGTGGTGAAGGGCGCGTACACGTACCGCAACTACGACTACGACAACACCGTCGCGGCGGGTGCAGCAGTTCACCGACGGCTACAAAGCGGAAAGCGAGTAAACCATCATGGCCAAGCCCGAATTCGAATTCTTCCCGGTCACCGACGTCAAGTGGACAGTATGTCCGTGGGACGATCCGAAGATCACCGAACGCATCCTCGCCAAGGATCCGGAAGGCAACGTCGCCACCCGGATCCTGCGCTACGAACCCGGCGCCGACTCGACGCCGATGGGCGTGCAGAAACACGACTTCTGGGAGGAGGTCTACATCCTCGAGGGGTCGTTCACCGATCTGACCCTCGGCGAGACGTTCACCGCGGGGATGTACGCCTGCCGGCCGCCGGGTATGCCGCACGGCCCCTGGAGCACGGACGAGGGCGTTGTCACCTTCGAAGTCCGGTACCACAGTAAGTAGGCCCACGATGACCCTACCGGCATTCCACGCGCCCACCCCGACGGACATGCGACGAAGCATGGGCCGGTTCACTACTGGGGATCCTGCTCGTCTCGCTTACCCACGGCTCCCGCACCACCGAGGCCATGGAAGCCGCGGGCTCGTTCGCCGTGTCCGTCCTCGGCTCCCGTCAAGAAGCTCTCGCCCGTCGCTTCGCCACGCGGGGCGGCGCCCGATTCGACGACCTGCCCTGCGATCGCAGCCGCTCGGGTCTGCCGCTGATCAAAGATGCTCTGGCCCAGCTCGAATGCCGGGTCCACAGCGCCCACGACATCGGCGACCACCGCGTCTTCTACGGCGAAGTCACCGACATGCGCTGCCGGGAGGGCACCGGCCTGGTGTTCTACTCGGGGCGGTTCGGCGACTTCCACGACTTCGGTCACGACGAGGTCCCCTGGTTGTTCTGATTCGCGAACGTGCTCGCCGGCGCATCACTGACGGTGCGCCGGCGAGCACGTGTATTTCGGGGTCGGGTTTCTCGTGGGCCGGAGGGTGCGAATTGTGCAACAATGTGGACGTCAGTACTGACTAGTTGAGGCAGGAAGGGAAAGTTTTGCTGCCGCCTAACCGCGTTCCCATCGATCGCTCGATACGTAACCGGTGATGTTGTTGTACAACATCACGTGGGGCGCTGTGCGTGACGCGTCTGCCCGCCAGATCCACGACTACTCGAGGTGACACACCATGGTGCTAGCTACGGGCACGGGCCCGGGCAACGACAGCCCGGATTCGGGTGCCAACCGGACATCGCAGGCTTACCACGATCTGCGTGCTTTGATCCTCTCCGGTCACTACGAACCGGACTCACGCCTCACCGAATCGGAGCTCACCACGCAGCTCCAGGTCTCGCGCGGGACGATCCGTTCCGTGCTCGCGCGCCTCGCGCAGGAGGGCTACGTCACCGCCGAGGCGAACCGCAGCGCTCGCACCCGCTCGTTCTCGGTGGACGAGGCGGTCGAGATACTGGAGACCCGCGCGGTGATGGAGGCAGCGCTGGCGGCGAAGGCCGCCGAACGCGCCACCGATACGGACATCGCCGCGATGACCGAAACCTGTAAGCGCATGTGGGACTGGCAGGTACCGGGTGGGCGCGAGGAGTACGCGAATCTCAACCGCAAGTTCCACGAACAGGTCAAGCGGGCGGCGCGGCAGGCCACGCTCACCAGGTTCGTCGACAGCCTGCTGTACCCGCTCGTCATGCAGCAGTACCGCGACGCCGACCGCGAGCAGCCGCGGACCGACTCCGTCAGGGAGCACGAGGCCATCCTCGCCGCGATCGTCACCCACAACCCGGAGGCCGCCGCGGCGACGATGCGGCATCATCTGTCGTCGGCCCGGCGAGCGCTTCAGCTGAAGTTCCCCCCACCGGCCGACTAATCGTCGCCGCGAGGACCTCCAGGCGGCTCGTGGGTGCGCCACGACACCCGCTCCGCCCGGAGGTCCTCGTCCACTCAGTTCACCACGCCGACAGCACTCTCACGACTTACGGCGTTAGGACCACAGCGCGACCGTCCACGCTGGGTCCAGGACAACGGTCACGTCGTCGCCCGGGCGAGCGTCGAAGTGCGCATCGGCGTGCGCGCGAAGTGTGACATCCCCGACGGCGACGACCATCTCCTGGCGATCGCCGAGGTACTCGGCGGTCATGATGCGCGCCGGGAACCGGTTGGGGCCCTCGGCCTCCCGTGACGCAGTGACCACGCGGATGTTCTCGGGCCGGATGCACACGGACATTTCCTGGCCGGCGGTGGGCGGTGCGGGTGGGGTGGTGAATCGCTCGCACCGCACCACCCCGAGGGTCGTTTTGGCGTCGACCACACGGTCACGGGGGTCCGCCGGCCGGTCGAGCACTCCGGGGATGAGGTTGGCGCTGCCGACGAAGTCGGCCACGAACCGTGTCGCCGGGGAGTCGTAGATCTCGCTCGGCGAGCCTATCTGCTCGATTCGGCCACGGTTCATGACGACGATCGTGTCGGACATGGCGAGGGCTTCGCCCTGGTCGTGCGTGACGTAGATGGTGGTGACGCCGAACTTCTGCTGGAACGACCGCAGCTCGGCGCGCAGTTGTGAGCGTAGCTTGGCGTCCAGGTTGGACAGCGGTTCGTCGAGCAGCAGGACCTCCGGCTCGCACAGCAGAGCGCGGGCCAGCGCGAGCCGCTGCTGCTGGCCGCCGCTGAGTTGGGTGGACCATCGGTCGGCGTACTCCGACAGCCCCACCTGTTCGAGCATTGCGAGGACACGGCGCTGAGTCTCGGGGCGGGGGTATGTCTTTCGGCCGTATCGGAGCGGGAATGCGGCGTTGTCGAACACCTTCATGTGAGGCCAGATCCCGTAGGACTGCGGCACCATGGCGATCGGCCGGGAGTCGGGAGGGACGTCGCGACCCGCGGCGGCGGAGAAGACGGCCTTCCCGTTCATCCAGATCTCGCCGCCGTCAGCGGTCTCGAGTCCGGCGAGGCAACGCAGCGTGGTCGTCTTGCCGCAGCCGCTGGGTCCCAGCAAGGTGAAGAAGCTGTTCTTCGGTACGGCGAAGCTGACATCGTCGATGACGCGGTTCACCTCGCCGCTGTCGTGACGGGTGAATTGTTTCTGCAGACCGGAGATCTGTACGGAATGGTCGGTAGCAACGAGTTTCTGCATGTTCACGACACCTCAGATGTGTTTTTGGACGCCACGGCGGTTGACCCACCAGACGGAGACGGCGGAGAGGGCAAGCAGGAGAACTGCGAGGGCACTGGCCTCGGGATAGTTCGCGCTCTCGCCGATCATGTCCCACAGCAGCACCACGACGGTGCGGTTGTCGGAGCTGGACAGCAGCAGCGCGATGGGGAGTTCGCCCAGGGAGTGGGCGAACACCCACAGCCACGTGCTCGACACCGCGGGGGCGACGAGGGGGAAGATCACCCGGCGCAGCACGACACCTTTCGATGCACCGGAGACGCGTCCCACCTCTTCGAGTCCTTTGTCGAGCTGGAGCAGTGCCGTTTGGATCATGCGTGACCCGCGCGGGACGTATCGGGTGGTGAACGCGATGATGATGATCCAGATCGTCCCGTAGATCGGGAACGGCAGGTACAGGTAGAGGAACAGCACCGCCATTCCCAGTACCACGGCGGGGATGGCGAAGACCAGGAACGAAATATCGAACAGCCACCGGCCGATGCGTCCGCCGCGGCTGGCGGCCAGCGCCAGCCACAGGGCGAATCCGGCGGTCAGCGTCGCCGTGATCAGGCTGATCACCAGGGTGTTGATGACCGCTTGGCTCAGGCTCGGGTTGGTGAAGATCGCGGTGTAGTTGGCGAGGCTGAGCGCACCCAGGTTGTCCAGGCTGATCGGCTGGAGGTACGGGGTCAGGCTCGTCCAGACCAGGGTCAGGATGGGCACGATGATCGCGACGAGTACGTAGAGGAAGACGGTGGCGAAGATCGGGATGCGCCAGCGTCCCAGCCGCACCGGCGTGGACCGGTATCCCTTGCCCCCCACCACCTGGAATCGGTGTGACTCGCGGGTCTGGCGCCGGTAGACGGCGATCATTACCAGGGACAGCAGGACCAGCATGATGCCGTAGGCGCTGGCCTGGCCGTAGTTGGCGAGTCCCGACGGCGGCTGCAGCGAGGCCTGGATGAGGCTGCTGAACACGTAGATCTGGTCCGGCATTCCGAGGATGGCCGGTATCGCGAATTCCTCGAGCGCGATGACGACCAGCAGCATGCTGGCCGCGGTGATTCCCGGCATCGTGAGGGGCAGAACCACTTTGCGGGTTCGTGTCCACCATCCGGCGCCCGCTGTGGCCGCGGCCTCCTCGAACTCGAGGTTGAGCCGGGCGAATGTCGGCGCGAGCATGATGTACATGCCTGGGACGCCGAAGATTCCGGCTACCAGGATCATGCCGGGCAGCGAGTAGATGTCGATGGTGAACCCGAAGATCCGCTCGATGACGATGGCGATCGGACCGTTGGTGGGGTTGGCCGCCAGCACCCAGGCCACTGCCATGACCGTGGCCGGCACGGCCATGGGGGCCAGTGTGCTCGGCGCGAGGAATCGGCGTCCGGGGATGTCGGTGCGTTCGAACAGGTAGGCCAGGCTGACGCTGATCACAAGAGCCAGGCCCACGGTGCCGACCACGAAGATCAACGAGTTGAGCGCGACTTCGACCAGGCGTTTCGAGGAGAAGATCGCGGTGAAGTTGGCAAGCGTGAACCCGGGGACCTGGAAGGGCAGCTTCGTCTCGCTGTCCTTGAGACTGCTGAACAACAGCATGCCGAGGGGAAAGAGCATGAGATAGGCGATGATCGCGCCGATGGCGATGTTGACGCCGATCAGGACACGGTCCCGCCGGTGCGGGTGTGCGTCGGTGGGCTCAGGGCGGACGCCGGTTCGCTGAGGGCGTGTGCCGGTGGGCGGGCGCGTGCCGGTGGGCGGGCGTCCGCCGGTGGAGAGCGGGGTGCCGGACTGCATCGCTGAAGTCTCCAAAGGTGAGGGGATAAAGTCTTCTGCTGCCCGTCGGGCAGCGGTGCGACGGTGGGGGCCGTCAGTTGACGTCGGTGCCCAAGGCCTCTTCGACCTCGGGGAAGTAATCCGAGAACTGCTCGTACTGCTCGAGGTTGGTTTCGCCGAACCACTCGACGCCGGCGTCACACAGGGCGCCGATGACGCGGTTGGTTGCGGCGTCCGTGCAGTCCGTGTTGGTAGGGATGGCCGAGTTGTACGTGTCGACCAGGGCGGACTGGCCCTCTTCGGAGGCGAGGAAGGCGGTGAGCAGGCGACCTGCGGCCGGGTGTGGGGCGCCCTCGGTCACGAACAGGTAGGACTTGTTGGCGTTGGTGGGGCCCACCGGTGCGACGGCGACCGGCGCGCCCTTGGCCTGGTCGCCCAGCACCAGGTTGATGAGGTCGGTGCCGACCGGTGTCTGGCCGGAGACGATGAGTGTGTGGGCCTGCGTGGTGTTCTCGGTGTAGTGGGGCTGCTGCTGGGCCAGCCGGGAGCTGTAGTCGAGACCGGCGTCGGTGCCGAGGGCCGGGTCCTGAGCCCACACGGTCATGAAGGACCCGCGCGCCTCAACGCTGAGCTTTCCCCCGTTCCATCGCGGATCGAGCAGGTCGTCCCAGCTTTTCGGCGTATCGCTCGCGGCCACGGCGTCGGTGTTGTATGCCCAGACTTTCGGGACGGCCCAGACGTAGACGAAGTCGTCGGCGAAGATCTGATCGCCGGGCACCTCGTAGGACGCCCAGTCGACCTTCGCCGCCAAGGACTGCGACGGCAGCACGGTGAGCCCACCCGCGTTGGAGACATCGAAGGTCACGCGCTCGGCGGCCTGCTCCACATTGAGCTGGGTGACGAGGTCCGGAGCCTTCTTGTTCGTGTACCGGACTTCGATCCCGGGGTACTTCTTCTCGAAGGCGTCGATGGCCGGCTTCATCTGCGCCTCTGGTTTCGGCGCGTACCAGACGACCTCCCCTTCGGCCTTGGCCGCCTGGTACAGCTCATCGAGATTCTTGGTGTCCGGAACGGCGGGAGGACCGCCGCAGGCGGACAAGGCGACGGCAACCGCCATGACCGAGGCGGTCAGACAGAACTTGCGCCCGATTCGGGTCATGGCAATCAACATTCCTTTGCGCCGGGGATAACGGCGCCGGCAGGGGTGAGCCCGTACAGCCGGCCGGCGGTGCCGCCGGCGATCAGTTCCAGCTGCGTGTCGTCGAGCGAGGGCAGTTGCGTCTTGATGAGGTCGTGAAGTTCGGACAACGATCCGGCCGAGGCGGGGAAATTCGAACCCCACATGACGTTGGCTGCGCCGAACTTCTCGATCAGCTTGCGGACCACCGGTGCCGCGGATCCGCTCTCGCGCTGCGCACGCAGGACGGCCGGCGGCGTGAGCTTGATGAAGACCCGGCCGGTCTCCTCGAGCTGGGGCACTCCGTCGGTGCTCGGGTACGGCGCGGCGTCGTCCAGCTGGGGCCGGCCCGCGTGGTCGAGGATCGCGGTCAGTCCCGGGTATTGCTGGAGGAGTCCGGCGAGGATGGGCGCGTGCTTGGCGTGCATCTGGATGCAGACCGGCACCCGGCGATCGGACAGGAACTGCCAGACCGGCGCCATGCGCTCGTCGTCGAGGCCGCGGCCGGGCGTCGGGACGGCCGTCGTCCCGTCGGCGGCGCGGATGCGGACTCCCGAGAAGCCCCGCTCGTCGATCCAGTGGTGGAGGTCGTCGACCACCTTCGGGGAGAGGAAGTCCACCGAGCAGACCCCGCTGATGCGGTCGGCGTGCCGGGTGAGCTGGTCGGCGACGTAGCTGTTGTCGAATCCGTAGACCGTGGAGGCCTGGACGACGACGAGGTGGTCGACGGCGGCGGCGTCAGCCGCGCGCAGGAGACCGTCGATGTCGGTGGGCCGTTCCTGGGACCAGGTGGAGCGGTGGCCGCCGAGAGGGTCTGCGGGATAGGAATCGGTGTCGGGCGAGATGATGTGGGTGTGTGTGTCGACGGTGAACATCAATACCTCACGGCTGGTAGGTGGCGGGGCGGGCGTGCGGGCGGGGTGCGTTCATGCAAGCTCGCCGAGGTGCCGGGTGAAATCGTCGAGGAGTTCGGCCACTGTCACCGGCGTGCGGATGACGTTCTGCTGCAAGGCGTAGTCGATCGCGATCTGCAGACCGGCGACGAGCTCGTCGGTCACCCCGAACCGGAGGGCGCGTACGCGGGGTCCGGGCGCGGTATCGGCTGCCTTGCGCGCCTCGATCTCGGCGCCGAAAGCCTGGTAGAGCGCTGACACCGTCCGCGGCTCGGCTTCGAGGAGGTCCTTCCGGACGGTGAGCATGTGGTTGATCGGCACGGTCTGGTGCCGGGCGCCCCACGCCTCCTCTGCCTCCCGCCAATTCGGGATGATCGGGACCAGCGGTCCCTGCGCGCCGTCGAGCGCCGGCGGACCGAGAACAGCGGCCACCACGTCGCCGCGCTCGAGCACGTCGAGCACCTTGCCGGTCATGCGTTCGACGTTCGGCGGCTCGACGTAGCTGGCGACGTGCGGCTCTTCGGTGGTGACCCAGGTGACTTCCTTGGCGTCGACGCCGAACTCCTCGTGCAGGATGCCGCGGACCCACAGCCCGGTGGTCTGGCTGTACGCCCGGACGCCGACCCGCCGCCCTGCCAGATCTGCCGGGTTGATTTCGGCCGAACCGGGCCAGCGGGTGAGCGAGTGGTGATGGAAGTCGCCACTCAATACCACCGGCAGGAGTGCGATCGGGGCACCGGCTTCACGAGCCTGCAGGAAGGTGGCGATGGCCAATTCGCTGACGTCGTAGCGGAGTTCGCGCACCATGGGGGCGAATGCCTTGTAGATCGGATCCGCCGCCGCGAGCTCGACGGCGCGCCCTGCGACGGTGAAGCCGGGGTCGGTGAGGAACGCGGTGTGCGGGTAGGACTTCGCCGCGATGGACAAGGTTTGGGTCATGAAACGACTCCTCTGTTGCGTCCGAGTCCGGGGGAGAGTGCGTGCACGGTGCCGGTGCACTGATGCTGATCCTCAACCGACGGGCGGACCACCAATATTGTCTTACGGTTTCGCCCAATTTACGCGTGTGACGGGCCCAACACAAGGCCTCGCGACATGGATCGTCTAACAATTTTGCCCGAACGGCGCCCGGGGAGCTCCGACGACTTACTCTGCGACCGCGGTTTCCACCGGGCGCACCGCTCCCACGGTCCGCCGAGCCACTCGTTCACGCAGATTGTTGTACAAGATTTGCTGGCTGCGCCGGGCGTAACGCCGAAACTAGAGATTTATACATGTTCTTGCAGACAACTACGCCGCGCTGCTACTCTGTGCGAGAGAAACTTGTTAAACAATCTGAGGCCGCGTCGCCAGGAGACTCGGATGACGCCAACGCAACTGGGCGGCCGGCCTGCACTCCGCCACCAGCGGGGCGCCCGTGACATCAGCTCGCTGATCGAGTCTCGCGAGTTCCCAAGCTCCACAACGATTTGTGGAGGCTGTTCCAGATCGCCAAGCGAGGACACAGTTGTGATAAAGATCGACGAAGAGATCGCCGTACCCGCACCCCCGGAACGGGTGTGGGAGGTCATTTCCGACCCCACGGAGGTGGTGTCGTGCATCAACGGCGCCGAACTCGGCCAGTTCCACGACGACGGCTCCTTCGACGGCACGCTGGTCGTGAAGTTCAGCGCGATCCGGGTCCGGTTCGGTGCCCGGATGTCGCTCGACCTCGATGAACCCGAGCGGGAGGGACGACTGTCTGCCCGCGGACGGGACGGGCAGGGCGCGACCCGGTTCACCGCGCACGCCACCTTCCGGATCACCGAAGACCACGCGGCCGGCGGAGCCCGAGTACATGTGGCCGGTGAGGTGAGCCTCGCGGGCAAGCTCGCGTCGCTGATCGAGGCGGGCGCCGGGGCTGTGGTTTCCCGGATGACCCAGGAGTTCACAGACGAGCTGGTACGCCGGTGCGCCGGCGACACAGTGGTCACGACGGCGCCCGGCCGGCCCACCCTGTGGGCACGCGTACGCGCCTGGTGGCACAGGACCATTCACAAGCGACAGAGCGAGCAGATCGGAGTGGCAAGTGGCAAGACTCAATAGCGTGATCGGTGCCCTGGAATCGGGGCAGCACGCCTTCGCGGCGTTTGCGGCGCCTGAACCGGCCGCGGCGCTCGACTTCGCGACGTCCGACTACGACGGTCTGGTGTTCGAGTCCGAGCACAAGCCTTGGGATGCAACGACGTTGCGGGACAGCTTGCAGTATCTGCTCAACCGGCGACGGATCTTCGAAGCCGGTACGCTCGCCCCGTCGCCCACGCCCCTCGTCCGCGTGCCCGTCAACGGTGCCGAACAGGGGCAGTGGCACGCGAAGCAGGCGCTCGACCTCGGAGCGTACGGAATCGTGTGGCCGCACATCAGCCGGGTCGAGGAGGCGCGCAACGCGGTCGCGGCGTGCCGTTACCCGCGGCTGCCCGGCGCGGACCGGTTCGAGCCGGCGGGTGTGCGGGGCGACGCGCCGGCGGCCGCCGCCCGTTACTGGGGTCTGTCGAACGACGAGTATTACGCCAAGGCCGACGTGTGGCCGCTCGCCCCGGACGGCGAGATCCTCGTCGTGATCCAGATCGAGGATCAGCTCGGGATCGAGAACCTTCCGGCGATCCTCGACGAGGTGCCCGGCATCGGTCTCATCCTCATCGGTGAGGGCGATCTCAGCCAGGAACTGGGCGTGCCCCGCCAGCTGGACCACCCGTTGATGGTCGAGGCCAGGAGCCGGATCGTGAAGATCTGTCACGAACACGGAGTCGTGGTCGGCCACCCGCACGTGACCCCGAGCAACGTCGAGCAGGTGCTCGACGAGGGCTACCGCTTCCTCATGTCCGCGCCGGTACGCAGCTATCCCGGCCTGGAACTGGGCCGCAAACTCACCGGTCGCTCCTGACCCCGAACACCTCACCTGGAGAAAAACCTTCATGATCATCGACTGTCACGGCCACTTCACCACCGCGCCACCCGCGCTCGGACAGTGGCGCGAGCGCCAGATCAAGGCGTTCGAGGATTCGGGCGCGCGAGTTTCCCCCGACGAGTTGCACATCGGCGACGACGAGATCAAGGCCGCGATCGAACAGGGCCAGCTCAAGCTCCAGCTCGAACGCGGCACCGACCTCACACTCTTTTCCCCCGGCGCGGGAAAGATGGCCCACCACTACGGCGACGAGCAGACCAGCCTGGTCTGGTCGCAGGTCAGCAACGACCTCATCGCCCGGGTGTGCGGCCTGTTCCCGGACCGTTTCGCCGCGGTGTGCCAGCTCCCGCAGTCGCCCGGTGACGCTCTGGCCTCCTCCATCCGCCTGTCGTCCGAAGAACTCGAGCGCTGCGTCGAGGAACTCGGATTCGTCGGCTGCCTGCTCAACCCGGACCCGTCCGACGGGTACTGGCAGGCGCCGCCGCTGACCGACCGGATCTACTACCCGCTCTACGAGAAGATGGTGGAGCTGGACGTGCCCGCGATGGTCCACGTCGCGATGTCACGCAACCCCGCCATCCAGGGCACCTGCGCGCACTACCTCAACGGCGACACCGCGGCCTTCATGCAGCTGTGCCAGTCGGACCTGTTCACCGACTTCCCGACGCTGCGGCTGATCCTGCCGCACGGCGGTGGCGCGGTCCCCTATCACTGGGGCCGCTACCGCGGGATGATGCAGGACCAGGGCCGGCCACCCCTGCAGGAATCGTTGCTGCACAACGTTTTCTTCGACACCTGCGTCTACCACAAACGAGGCCTCGAACTGCTTACCGACATCATCCCCGCCGAGAACGTGCTCTTCGCCTCCGAGATGATCGGCGCCGTCCGCGGGGTCGACCCGGAAACCGGGCACCGCTTCGACGACACCAAGGCGCTGCTGGACTCCATCGACTCCATCAGCGACGACGACAGGCAGGCGATCTACGGCGGCAATGCGCTGAAGGTGTTCCCGCGCCTGGCGAGCCGCGTTGCCAACCACGACAAGCAAAAGGAGATCGCGCGGTGAAGGTCTACGAAGCGCTCGCAGCAGCATTCACCGCCGAAGGCACCACGGATGTGTTCGGCATGATGGGCGACGCCAACATGCACTGGATAAACGCGCTGGCCAGTCGCGGAACGCGCCTGTACGAGGTGCGCCACGAGGGTGCGGGACTGAGCATGGCGCACGGGTACGCCCGCGCATCCGGCCGGCCCGGCGTCGTGACGACGACCAGCGGCCCCGGTACCGCGCAGCTGGCAACGTCGATGATCGTGGCGAGCCGGGCACGCATCCCGCTGGTCGCGTTCTGCGGGGAGACGCCTTTGGGTGACACCGGCGCCGTCCAGTACCTCGACCAGCAACGGTTCGCCGCCGCGATCGAGTGCGAATTCCTCCAGGTGACCAAGGCCGAGTCGGCCGCAGAAGTGGTGCAGCGCGCCTTCTACCTGGCCCGCACCCAATCCCGGCCGGTGATGATCAGCGCACCCTTCGACGTGCAGCTGCAGGAGTTCGAGGACGACATGCCGTACGTCCCGTCCACCGAGCTGCTCCACACCCCCAAGCTGCTGCCGCACCCGACCCAGATCCAGCAGGCGTGCGAAATCATCGGGGCGAGCAAACGAGTCGTGATCGTCGCCGGACGAGGCGCCCGCAACGCGGAGGCGGGCGAGCAAGTCCTCGCACTCCAGCGTCGCACCGGCGCCCTACTCGCCACCACGCTGCAGGCCAAGAACTGGCTGAGCGCCGAAACCGAGTACCACGTGGGGATCGCGGGCCTGTTCGGCAGCAGGCTCGCAATGGAGTTGCTGCAGGAGGCCGACTGTGTGGTGTCGGTGGGCGCGAGCCTCAACCACTACACCATCGAGAGCGGATACCTGTTCCCGGAAGCGAAGTTCATCCAGATCGACACCGCGCCACACCTGGTGATGGGCAACGGTCAGGTCGCCGACTGCTACATGCAGGCCGACGCGGTCACCGCCCTCGACGCCCTGACAGGCGCGCTGGGGGTCCGCGGTATCGAGGTGGAAGGCTTCCACACACCCGAGGTGCACAGCCGGCTCACGGCCCCGCTGATCGACCCCGCCGAGTTCCGCAGTGAGCCTGGCCTGCTCGACCCGCGCGAGGCGATCTCGGTGCTCGACACCGAACTTCCCGGCGAGATCGGGCTGGTGCTCGGCAGCGGACACCAGACCGACTTCGGCACGATGCTCTTCCAGCGCTCCCGCGAGATCACCTCGAACTACGGCATGTTCGGCGCCATCGGTCAGGCCCCGCTGCTGACCATCGGCACCGTCGTCGCCAACGGCGGCAAGCCGACGTTCGTGGTCGAAGGCGACGCGAGTTTCCTGATGCACCTGCCGGAGTTCGAGACCGCCTGCCGCTACTGGCTACCGGTGCTCGTCGTCGTCATGAACGACCAAGCCCTCGGCGCCGAGTACCACAAGGCGAAGGCCAAGGGCCTCGATCCCGAGCTCGCCGTAATCCCCACCCCCGAATTGGGCACGGTGGGCCAGGCCCTCGGCGGCGGCGGCGCGACAGTCCGCACAACCGACGAATTGCGCGCCGCGCTGGCCGAATACGTCCGCAACCCGCGGCCGACCGTCATCGACGTCCGCATCACCCGCGACGTGCTCAGCGTGCCCTATCGGCGCATCCAATACGGCGACGACGTGTGACCGCGGACAGTGTTGACCACCAACGACAAGAGGAGCCGGAAATGAAGATCGTACTGGGCCGGGACGACCTCGCTGCCGCGGCCGTCGAGGGGGCCGCAGCCGCCGGTGCCACACCCGAACGTGTCGACGTGCGGCCCGTGCACAAGGCGTCACGCGGTTTCGTGAACGACGCAGCGGCGGACGTCTGCGAGCTGGCCGTGGTGACACTGCTGCAGGCCGCCGCCCACGACAAGCCGGTAGCGCTGCTGCCGGTCACCATGCTCGGCCGCTACCAGCACCAAACCCTGGTGACCATGGGCGAACTGAGCGTCGACGACGTGCGCGGCAAGAGCATCGGCGTGCGCTCGTGGAGCCAGACCACCGGGGTATGGCTGCGCGGATTCCTCAGCGAGCAGTACGGCATCGATCTGACCGAAATCAACTGGCAGACATACGAAGGCGGACACGTCAACGGCGCCACCGATCCGGCATGGGTCACGCGCGCATCCGAAGGCGCCACATTGCAGGCCGACTTCCTCGAAGGCCGGCTCGACTACGGGATCATGGGTAACGAACTGCCCTCCGACGACCGGATCCGCACCGCCATTCCCCACGCGCTCGCGGTCGCGGCCGAATGGGCCGCGCGCAAGGGATTCGCTCCCATCAACCACGTGGTCGGGTTCAGCGCGGCGGCGGCGAACGAGGACCCGAAGGCCGTGCTCGCGGTGTACGACGCATTGGCCGCGGCCACTGCGGCCGACGGCCCCACGGCGGGTCCGGTGGACCTGAGCCCCGTCGGGTTCGACGGTCTGCGCGGGCCCGTCACCGACGCTTCCCGCTACGCCTACGAGCAGGGGCTGCTGCCGCGCCGGGTCGAGTTCGACGAACTCGTCGACCGCACCTGCGCCGCGCTCGGCGTCACCGCGTCGCGGCTCGGCGGCTGAACTACTCGCTCCTTCTGAACACGAAAGGCTGAACATGAATACGCTTTCGGTCGCACTCGGGGACTACCCGCACGCGCAGGCGTTGCTGGGTGGCGACGTCGCAGTGGACGGCTACACAGTCGAACCCGTCGAGGTCAGCCCGATCATCGGCGCCTACCGGCGGATGATCCGCGACCTCGAATTCGACGTGTGCGAACTCGCGCCGACCTCCTACCTGATGGCGCTGCAGGCCGGGGTTCCGCTCACCGGGATCCCCGTCTTCCTCAACCGACGCTTCCACCACGCCGACGTGCAGTGTGGTTCGGCATCCGGGATTCGCTTCCCCGCCGACCTGAAGGGCAAGCGGATCGGTGTCCGCGCCTACACGGTGACCACCGGGGTGTGGATGCGCGGCATCCTGCGCGACGAATACGACCTCGACATCGACACGGTCACGTGGGTCGTGGACGACGACGACCACATCGAAGGCCGCGCCCCGGCGAACGTCGAGCGCGTCACCGACGGCCGATCACTCGGCGAGTTGCTGCGTGCCGACGAGATCGACGCCGCGTTCAGCGGCAACGCCGGCACCGGACGGGCCGGGGCGCCGCGGGCGGGATGGTCCGCGACGGCCGAGCAACCCGCGGGCGACGACGGGCCGTACCCGCTGTTCCCCGACCACGAGGTGCTCGCCACTGACTGGTACCTGCGCACCGGGATCTACCCGCTGCACTCGGTGATCGCACTCCGCCGCGACCTCGTCGACAGCGATCCCGGGTTACCCACCGCGCTCTACGCCGCGTTCGCCGAGAGCAAACGTCGTCAGACCGAGGCCGATCCGCAGTGGTCCGCGCTGCCGCGGCTGGGCAAGCAGGCCAACCAGATCCGGACCGACCCGATCCCCTACGGCCTGAACGCCAACGACGCGAGCGTGCGAGCGCTCGTGAAGTTCTCGCGGGACCAGGGCCTGCTCGATCCGGACTTCTCCGCCGATCCCGCCCTTCTGTTCGCCAAGGGCGACTACCCGGACGCCTGAGCCGGCCCACCAACCGAGAAAGGTCCAGACCATGGACATCGTCGACACCCACTGCCACATCATCACCGACGACGTGACCCGCTACCCCCGGGGCCCGATCGGCGGGACCCAGTCCGGCTGGGCTACCACCCGGCCGGTCACCGCAGACGGCATGATCGAGCGCATGGACGAAGCCGGGATCGGTCAGGCCGTGCTGGTGCAGGCCACGACCGCCTACGGCTACGACAACTCCTATGTACTCGACAGCCGGGCGCAGCGACCGGACCGGTTCATCGCGGTCGGCACGGTGGACCCGTTGCGGCCCGACGCGGCCGACAACCTCGCGGCGGTGGCCGGCAACGGTGGCCTCGCCGGGGTGCGGTTGTTCACCAGCGGCAGCACGGTACCCACCCAGGGCGAGTGGTTCGCCGCGCCGGAGACGTATCCCTTCTGGGACAAGGCCACCGAGCTCGGCGTCACCGTGTGCCTGCAGATGCGGCTCGGGCCTGCGACAGAGCAAGTGCACCAACTGCTGCGCAGGTTCCCCTCGGTCCGCGTGTTGCTCGACCACATGGGTTACCCCGACATCGCGGCCTCGCCCACCGACGCCGGCGAACAGGTGGCAAAGCTGGCCATCCATCCCGGCCTGCACCTCAAGCTGACCCACCGCAACCTCGAACGCCTCCACGACGTAGGCGCAAAGGCCTCCGGTTTCCTCGACCCGGTGCTCGCAGCGTTCGGAGCGAACCGGATCGCGTGGGGCTCCAACCTGCCCGCCGCGGAACAGTCGCTGCCCGAACTCGTCGCCCTCGCCCAGGAGGTGCTGGCCGACGTGCCCGAGCCCGAACGCCGGGAAATCTTCGCGGGCACGGCGCGACGGCTGTATCCCAGCCTGACCGCATAGGGACTGGGAGGAAACAATGGATATTCTGCAACGATCCGACAGCACAATCGGTATCGCGCGCCGTGTGTTCGATTCTTGTGTTGCCCTCGTCTCTGCCACTGCAGCTGCCCCGGTTGCCTTCGCGCTGGCCGAGGGAATGGCGATATCCCGCATTGCACGCGTCGGTCTCGAGGCGGAGGAGTATTCGTCGGACGAGAACCTTCACGATCTCGGCACGGTGATCGAGCTGATCTAGGTCGTGCCCCCACGTGCGTGCCGTCCGCTGCCGATGTCCCCCGAAATCCGGCGGACGGCACGCATTTCCACGCTACTTCCCCAGCAGAGGTGATCACCACGAGCAACGACCAACCAGAACCCCGCCCCGGGGTGGGCCGATGACCATTCTCTCCGGCCTCCGCGGGCAAACCTTCGCTTCCCTCGCCAGCACCAACTTCCGCCGTTACATCACCGGTCAGGCAATTTCCCAAGCCGGCAAGTGGATGCAAACCATCGCCCAATCGTGGCTCGTCCTCGAGCTCTCCGACTCCGCCACCGCGATCGGTGTGGTGATGGCGTTGCAGACCGTGCCCATGCTCCTCGTCGCTCCGTATGGAGGAGTCGTTGCCGATCGACTCGACAAGCGGCGCCTGATGATTGCCCTGCACACACTGATGGGTGTGCAGGCACTGATCCTGGGTGTCCTCACCGTCACCGGAGCAGTCCAGCTCTGGCACGTCTACGTTCTCGCGCTCGTCCTCGGCCTGAACCAGTGCTTTGAAAACCCGACACGCCAGTCGTTTCTGCTCGAGATGGTCGAGGCCGATCACCTTCGCAACGCCGTCAGCCTGCAATCGGTGCTCAATTCCACCGCCCGGATGATCGGGCCCGCCGCCGCCGGACTCGT
This sequence comes from Rhodococcus sp. IEGM 1351, assembly GCF_030056875.1. NCBI lineage: Bacteria > Bacillati > Actinomycetota > Actinomycetes > Mycobacteriales > Nocardiaceae > Rhodococcus > Rhodococcus sp. IEGM 1351. Next base: position 93,644 of record NZ_JASHKU010000023.1, read on the forward strand.
CATCGCCGCCGGCGGTGTCGGTCTGTGCTTCCTCCTCAACGCTGCGAGTTTCGTGGCGGTCGTCGCCTCCCTACTCGCCCTCGACGTCGGACAGCTGAAGCCGTCACCACCCACGGCCCGGGCCCGCGGTCAGCTCCGCGAAGGACTCACGTACGTCCGACGCTCCCCTCAGCTGGCCGTACCGTTGACCATGATGGCCATGATCGGCTGTTTCGCCCTCGAGTTCCCGGTGGTCCTGCCCGTGATCGCCGACCAGACCCTCGACGCCGGACCGGGCGCATACGGCTTCATCACCGCGGCGATGGGCGCAGGATCCGTGGTGAGCGGACTCGCAGTCGCAGCCTGGGGCCGCACCGGAACCCGCCCGCTCGTTCTCACAGCAACCGCCTTCGGAGCCCTCCTCCTCGTCGCCGCCCTCGCCCCTAATCTGTGGGTCATGCTCGTAGTCATGGCCTGTGTGGGAGCATGCAGCGTCGCCTTCACCTCCACAACCAACAGCACGCTGCAACTCGCCGCCGCGGCGACCACACGCGGACGAGTGATGGCCCTGTTCGGCATGGCGTTCATCGGATCCACAGCCGTAGGCGGGCCCATCGTCGGATGGGTATGTCAGCAATGGGGCGGCCGCGCAGGACTACTCCTCGGTGCCATCGCCTGCCTCATCGCCGCAGCCATCGCAGCACCGCGTCTGAGAAACCGCGACAGTCGAACCCTACCTACTACCTAGTCGTGCGCCTGCTCCACGACCCAGGCCGCGACCTGCGTCCGGGAGGTGAAGCCGAGTTTGGCCAGAATGTGCTCCACGTGCCCCTGCGCGGTGCGGGGTGAGATCACCAGGCGGTCGGCGATGGCCTGGTTGGTGAGACCTTCGGCGATGAGGTCGGCGACTTGGCGTTCCCGCTTGGTCAGTCGCGTCGACGCGTTGGTGGCGGGTGTGGAGGTGCCGGACTGTTGCTCGTGGAGGGCGTAGGCGATTGCCGCATCGAAGTTCAGGCTTCGGCCCTTGCGGTGGGCCTCCTCGAATACTGCGCCTCCGAGCCGCTTCCGCGCTTCCTGGTCGCAGTTCTGTTGGTATACGAGAAGATTGGAATGTATGACCACAGCACTGCCCACCGATCGCGCCAATCCCTCCGCGGCTCCCATCAGCACTGCGGCCCGGGCGGCGTCGCGCCGCTCGCACGTGATCCAGGCCAGCGCCTCGAGGCAGGCAGCGGCGAAGCGGGGGCTGTGCACTTGCCGGGTCAGCTCCAGCGATTGGTCGAGAAGCCGGATCGCCCGATCGGCGTCACCCTGCTGCCACACCGCAATTCCCAGGGCCCACAGCGAATGCGATCGATACACCTTCTCGCCGTGCATTTCCGTGATTGCGAGAACACGCTCGAGGCTTTCGACAGCCTGCTCCGTCGAGCCGGACAGTCCATAGGTCGTCCCCAACAGGTACAGGGCGCTGGTTTCGAGTGTGCGTTCCCCACGTTCGCGGAACTCCGCGAGCGCGGTGTCGAGGCGAGAGCGGGCCCGTTCGAGATCACCGTTGTAGAGCGCCAGCGTGCCGTCGGCGTCGGCGACGAGAGCGCGCATCAACGGATCGCTCGTACCCGCGGTGAGGGTCCGCGCCTCCGCCACGAGCGCGGCCCCGGACTCGAGATCCCCTTGTACGTCGGCCATCACGCTGGCGCAGTAGAGCGCCTTGATCCGGTCGACGGTCGGTTCGACGGGGTAACGAGCCAACAGGTGGTCCAGCCAGCGCCGGCCCTCGTTGTAGAGGCCTTGGGATGTCCAGAACCAGCGGAGTGCGGCGGCGGTGCGCAGGCCGGCGGCGGGGTCGTCGTCGATGCCGAATTCGAGGGCCTCCCGGAGGTTCGGCTGTTCCCGCTTCAGCCGGGCGATCCAGTCGAGTTGGCGGGCGCTGATCCACTCGGCCTCCGCATCGAGCGCCAACGCCTCGTACCAGTCCCGGTGCCGTCGACGCAACGCCACAGCCTCACCGGTCTGCTCGAGTTTCTCGTAGCCGTACTCGCGGAGGGTCTCGAGAATCCGGAACCGCACTACCGACCCGTACTCCTCCCGGATCAGGATCGACTTCTCCACCAACGACGTCAGCGTGTCGAGCAACTCGCCCGGGCCAAGGCCCTCGCCGCACACCCGCTCCGCGGCATCGAGTTCGAAGCTTCCCGCGAACACCGCCACCCGTCCCCACACCAGTTGCTCACCGGCGGTGCACAACTCGAAGCTCCAGTCGATGCACAACCGCAGGGTCTGCTGCCGAGTCGGCGCACCCCGGCTGCCGCGGGTCAGCAGGGCGTAGCGGTCGGTCAGTCGCTCGAGGATCTGCTCGGGCGACATCGCCCGCAATCGCGCCGCGGCCAACTCGATCGGCAGCGGCAACCCGTCGAGCCGGTGACAGATTCCCGCCACGGCCGCCGCGTTCTCCTCGGTGAGCGCGAACCCCGGAACCGCGGCAGCGCCACGCTCGACGAACAACGACACCGCATCGTATTTGGGCAACCCGCGCAGCGAGGGCTTGCGCTCGGGATCCGGGACGGCCAGCGGGGGGACCCGCAGCACCACCTCCCCACCGAGGCCCAAGGGTTCGCGGCTGGTGGCCAGAATCCGCAACCGCGGACAGGTGTACAACAGGGGGCCGGCGAGTTCGGCGACCGCGTCCACCAGGTGCTCGCAATTGTCGAAGATCAACAACACCTGTCGCGGTGCAAGGAACTCGATCAGCACCTCCCGCAGCGGCCTCGCCGAGTGGTCCCGCAATCCCAGTGCGCCCGCGACGGCGTCGATCAGCGACGACTCGTCTCGCAGTTCGCCCAACTCGACGAGTCGTACCCCGTCCGCATACTCGCGCTGCACAGCCGACGCGATCCGCATCGCCAGCCGGGTCTTGCCGACACCCCCGATCCCGGTCAACGTCACCAGCCGGGATCCGGCCAGCAGGTTCTTCGCCTCGGTGAGCTCGTGCCGGCGGCCGACGAAACTGGTTAGTTCCAGCGGAAGATTCCCCGTCGCGCCCGGACTGGAGGTACCTGTGCGCCCCGGTCGTACGTCCGGGCTCCTTCGGTCGTTGCCCTGTGTGCCGGGTTCGGCTCGTAGGGGCATCTCGTCGACCGGGAAGCCGTGGGCGCGTTGCAGGGTTCGCAGTTCCTGCCCGAAGTCGGCGGCAGTGGCCGGGCGCTGACCGGGCTCGCGGGACATCGCCCGGGCGATCACCGCGGACACGTCGTCGGGAATCCCGTGCTCACGCAGATCCGGCATCTTCTGCGTGGTGATCCGTAGGAATTGGGCGACGACCTGCTCACCGCTGCGACGTTCGAACGCGGCATGCCCGGTGAGGGCGCTGAACAGGGTGGCGCCGAGTCCGTAGACGTCGGCCGCCGGAGCCGGTGGGTCCCCTGCGAGCACCTCCGGCGCGGTATACGCCGGCGACCCGGTCACGGCACCGGTGGCCGTCTCGAAGCCGCCGCTGATGTGCGCGATACCGAAATCGGCCAACTCCGGCTCGCCGTAATCGGTGAGCAGGATGTTCGCGGGTTTGACGTCCCGATGCAGGACACCCAGACGGTGCGCCGACTCCAGGGCGCCTGCGATCTTCATCCCGAGCCTCAACGCCTCGCCCAACAGCAGCGGACCGCGGCGGCTGATCCGCACGTCGAGGGAATCCTGCGAGTGGTACGGCATCACGATGTATGGGAGTCCGCTGTCGGTGGCACCGACCTGCAGAATGTTGACGATGTTCGGGTGCCCGGTCAGCCGGCCCATCGCCCGCTGCTCCCGGAAGAAGCGGGCCCGGTTCTCCTCGTCGAGTTCGACGGTGAGCACCTTCACCGCCACCGTGCGATCCAGATCCGCCTGGGTGCAGCGGTAGACCACACCGAAACCGCCCCGGCCGATCTCCTGCACATCGTCGAACCCGGATGCACCAAGTTCGGCGGCCGGGGACGGCGGGTACCGCTGAGTGTCGAGCGGATCACCTTCACCCATCGGACGGTCTACTCACTCCGTCGGCTCGTGGTGCTGCGGGCTGGTCCCCGACGGCACGACCAGCGCAAATATAACCGTGGACTCACCTCTCGAGGGCGTCCTCCCGAGGATATCGCTAACCCTCCAGCGGAGCGGGCCACTGACCAGCACAGCGAGGACACGCACGCCGTCATCGGGGACTACCGGGTGGAGCCCCGCACGACGAGGCGTCCGTGGAGGTGCCCCGGTGGGACCGGCCGGTCCAGGTTGTCGAGGCGGTTGACCAGCAGTGTGACGGCTACGCGGGCAAGGTGTTCGGGCTGCAGGTCCACCGAGGTGATGGGGGGAACGGCGGATCGCGTGTGCTCCGAGTCGGAGCCGCCGACGATCTGCACGTCGCCGGGGACGTCGAGTCCTCGTTCCCGGACCCGCGCGAGCACCCCCGCCGCGTGCCTGCCGGTGAGGCAGTACACCGCATTCGGTGGGTCGTTCCGGTCGAACAGTTCGTCCGCGGCTTCGCGTCCGCCTGCCTCGCCGGTGGTCTCGGGCCGGATGGCGACCAGAGCGTCCTGACCGCGATTCGCCGCCCACGCGCGGTAGGCGGCCTCGGCGCCCAGGTTCCACGAATTGGGATCGGTTCCGGCAACCAGAGCCACTCGCGTCGCCCCCGCGTCCTCGAGGTGCCGCAGCACTCGGTCCGTCATGAGTTCGGTGTCGGTGTCGAGCCAGGCGTCGTACTCGGCCCTCGCCGGGTCCTTCCCGACGGACAGAAACGGCACGCCCTCCCCGAGGAGCATCTCGATGAGGGGGTCGTTCGTGACGGGTTCCGTGATCAGGAACCCGTCGCAGGCGAGGGCGGCGGCGGGCGACTCGTCGCGCGTCGGATCGGACACCAGCATGAGCCCGTATCCGAAATCCATCGCGGCGAGAGCCGCCGAACCGGCGAACCGCAGGAAGTAGTCGACGCCCTCGGGGAGTGACGAATCCAGTGTCTCCAGTGGCCGAAGCACGAGGGCGATCACGCCGAGACGGTTGCTCCGCAGGCTCCTCGCCACCACGTCCGGTCGGTAGCCGAGGGACTTGGCGGCCGAGCGGACACGCTCACGCGTCGCGGTGGCGACGACGCCTTTGCCGCTGAACGTGTGCGACACCGTTGTGGTCGACACCCCCGCGTGCCGTGCCACGTCGGCGATGGTGGGCCTCGATCGCTTCTCCGTCACGCACTCAGGCTACCAACAGCCCGACCTGCACCAAATCGATTTACAAATTGCCTCGCGACGCTCTTGCCCAAATCGATTTGGTTCCGTACGGTGACCGGGGTCACGCCAGATCGGCGATTGCGCCCACCAGCCGCACATCCGTGCTCATCTATCCGGAGGACCCCATGGCATCGACAAAAGCAGACCCGCGTGTGGCGACGCCCGGCGAAACACCGCCGGCCGACCGCGCCGGGCGGGTGGAGACACACGGCATCGACTTCATCCCCGACAGCGAACGGCACGGGCGCGCCCGGGACCTGTTCGCGGTGTGGGCGGCGCCCAACGTGAGCTACCTGGCCCTGGTCGTCGGCGGCGCACTGACCCTGATGGGCGTGTCCTTCTGGCAGGCGTTGGCGGTGATCGTGGCCGGCAACCTGTTCTCGATCCTCACCGGGATCGTCGCCGCCAGCGGACCTGCGTCGGGCACGCCCAGCGAGGTGATCACGCGGGCGATCTTCGGCATCCGAGGCAACCGCGTGAACATCCTCGTGACCAGCTGGTTCATCAGCGTCTGCTACCTGGCTCTGAACTGGGCGGCCGCGTCGTACACGGCGTTCAGGCTCGTCGAACGGTTCGGGATCGAGGCGACCACCCCCGTCAAGGTCGTCATCATCCTGGCGATCGCCGCCGTCACGCTGGCCATCGGCGTGTACGGGCATGCCACGATCGTGCGGCTCTACCAGCCGCTGGCCCTGGTGCTGACGTTGATCTTCGTGGTGATGGCCGGGTACGTCCTCGGTAACGCCGACTGGGGTTACCAGCCGGCGGAGGCACTCCACGGAATCGGCCTGTGGGCGACGGTGGCCGCGGGTGTGTCGATCGTGGCGTCGGCCCCGCTGTCCTACACCAACAGCGCGGACTTCGCCCGCTACCTGCCTGCGACCACCTCGCCGGTCTCGGTCGCCGTGTGGACGGCGCTCGGCGCGTTCGTCCCCAGCGTGCTGTTCACCGCGCTCGGTGCACTCGCCGGTACCGGACTCGACATGGCCGACCCGCAGATCGCACTCGAGACCATTCTCCCGGCGTGGTTCACGCCGATCTTCCTGCTCGCCGTCATCGTCGGCACGATCGCCAACAACGCGATGACCGCCTACAGCTCCGGGCTCGCCCTGCAGTCGGTGGGCCTGCGCCTGCGCCGCTCGCGCAGCGTCCTGCTCGACGGCTCGATGGGTGTGGCCATGACGCTGTACGCCCTGCTCGTCTCCAACTTTCTCGACACCGTCAGCAACATGATGCAGCTCGTCGTGACCGTGATGGGTCCCGTCATGGCCGTGTACGTGGCCGACGTCCTGTGGCGCCGCAACCGCTACGACGGAATCGAGCTCGGCAACGAAACCAGCAGCAGCCCCTACTGGTACAGCGGTGGGATCAACTGGGCGGGAACGGCCGCCGTCTTCACCGGCATCGCCGCGGCCGCGCTCTGCGTCGCCGCGCCCGTCTACACCGGGCCGATCGCGAACGCGGTCGGTGGCGTGGACCTGTCGCTGCCGGTCGGGTTGATCGTCTCCGCATCACTGTACGTCGTGCTGATGCGCTCGTACCGAACCCGCTGATCGACTGTGATCGGCGCGTACACAGCACTATTCACACCGGAACCACAACGAGGACGACGATGACCGAGACCAGTACTGTCCACTCCCACGTCAGCGTGGACGACACCCGGCCCCGCGAACGCGGCATCGCCCGCGGCACGCAGCTGCGCACCGACCTACCCGCGTCCGTGGAACTGTATCTGCGCCTGTTCGACACGGTCGGCGTGAGCGAGCCCCGGACCCGCGACAGCGCGCACCGCCTCGCGGATGTCCTTGCGGCGTGGGGACCCCGGTACCTCGAGGAGATCGAGGGCATCGCTGCCGGCGCGGGGCTCGAGCCCTGGCACGTGATGGCGCTGAACGGCCGGACGGAGATCCTGTCGCAGGCGACCGCGGCCCGCCCCGGCGAGTGCTCCACCATCGCCTACGCACCCGCGGATCGTCCGTCGGCGCCGTTCGGCATCCAAACCTGGGACTGGCACGAGGAACTGGACCCGTACTGGCACACCCATCAGGTGCGCGGCCCCCGCCACAGTTACGTGGGGCTGACCGAGCACGGCATCCTCGGCAAGATCGGGATGAACAGCGCGGGTCTCGGCGTGTTCTTCAACATCCTCGGCCACCGCGACGACGCACCAGCCGGCGTGCCCGTGCACGTCCTGTCGGCGGCCGTCCTCGGTGAAGCCGGAACCGTCGACGAAGCCCTCGAGTTGCTGCGCTCGGCACCGATCGCGACGTCGGGCGCACTGACCCTGATCGACCCCGGCACCGTCGCGTGTGCCGAGGTCAGCCCCGTCGGCGTCGCGACGCTCCGCCCGAGCGACGGATTCCTCACCCACACCAATCACTTCCTCGACCCGGCCAACGCCGCCCGCGAGAAGACCGGTCTGTACGAGCCGGACTCGCAGGACCGCTACGGTCTGATCGCCTCCCGGCAGCAGCGGTACGCCGAGCCGACCGTGGCCGATCACCTCGTCGAGTACCTGTACTCCGATCCGGGGCAGCCCCAGGTGTGCTGCGTCCCCGCCCCGGATGCGGTCTTCGGTCAGCGCTGGGCCACCCTCGCGACAGTGCTGCTCGAACCCGAGCACCGCCGTACCCGCATCCTCGCCGGCACACCGATCGACGCCCGCCGAAGGTCGTGGACCACGCTCGACGCCACCGAGGCCGCCTGCGTCGTCGGCGGGTGACCCCGCGGCCTGTCCCGGGTACGTGAGCGGCAAAGCGTGTGCCCGCACTCTTTCCCACTCACCTGGGGTCAGGACACCAGATTCGCTGAGGCCCAGTCCATGTGTGTCTGAATCGCTTTGGCCGCTTCGTCGGCGTCGCCGGTCTCGATGGCGTCGACGATGGCGCTGTGGCGACCGACGTCCATGTTGCCGACGGCGCGGTCCAGGCCGGCGAACATGATCGACATCCGGATGGATCCTTCGAGGGAGATCCACGAGTGCAGGAGTGTGTCGTTGCCGGTGAGAGAGCACATGGTGCGGTGAAAGTTCAGGTCGGCCTCGATGCGGGCTTCGAGGACGGCGGTGTCCATGACGTCGAGGGCGGCGCGCAGTTCCGCGATGACGGTGGTGCGGTCGGCCAGGCCGGCGAGTTCCCGGACAGCAAGTGCCTCGAGTGCGGCGCGGACGGCGAAGATGTCGCGGATCTCCTTGGAATCGAGGTGCCGGACGTACAGCCGGCCCCGCGCACCTGCGGAGATCAATCCCTCCTGCTGGAGTTGCCGCATCGCCTCGCGGAGCGTGCCGCGGCTGATCTGCAGCATCTCGGACAGTTCGGTCTCCACGAGCGGGCTGCTCGGCGCGAGTTCCCCGCTGGTGATCGCGACCCGCAGGGCGGCGACGGCTTGCTGACGGAGGCTGGTCTTCTCCAGCCCGAGCAGTGCGGCGGGTTGTCCGGCCATGGGTGCCTCCGTGGGGTCAGCGATCAACTGTCGACAGCGGTCTGTTGACAGCAACCTGTTGACAGCCATCGTACGGCCCGCGCCGCCCGGCCTGCGGCGTGGGCCGTACGCGCTGGTCATGCCAGTTCGCCGAGAACCTTGGCGACGATCCGGTCCGTGCTCAGGCCGTACCGCTCGTGCAGCGTGGGCAGGGCACCGGCGTCGAGGAACTGATCCGGCAGTGCGATCGGCACGACGCGCTTGCCGAGTCCGGCCGTGACGACCGCGGCGGCCACCGTCTCGAACAGACCGCCGATCACGGTGTGGTTCTCCAGGGTGACCACCAGGCGGTCGGTGTTCACCTCCGCGAGGACGGTCTCGGCGTCGAACGGTTTGATCGTCGGCGTGTGCACGACCGCCACGTCGACGTTGTGCGCGGCGAGTCGGTCGGCGGCCTGCAGCGCGCGCATCGTCATCAGCCCACTGGTGACGAACACGACGTCGTTGCCGCCGCGGAGCACCTTGGCCTTGCCGAGTTCGAACGTGTAGTCGTACTCGTCGAGCACGGTCGCGACCTTCCCCCGCAGCAGCCGCAGGTAGGTGGGACCGTCGGAGGCGGCGAGCTGCGGGACGGCCTGTTCGATGTCGATCGAGTCGCACGGGTCGACGATGGTGAGGTTGGGGATGCCCCGGAAGATGGCGATGTCCTCGGTGGCCTGATGGCTGGGCCCGTAGCCGGTGGTCAGTCCGGGGAGGCCACCGATGATGTTGACGTTGAGGTTCGGTTCGGCGATGTCGAGGCACAGGAAGTCGTAGGCGCGGCGCGCAGCGAACACCGAATACGTGGATGCGAACGGCACCAGGCCGGTCTCGGCCATTCCGGCGGCGGCTCCGAGCAGGAGCTGCTCGGCCATCCCCATCTGGAAGAACCGGTCGGGGAACTCCTGCGCGAAGATGTGCATGTCGGTGTACTTGGCGAGGTCGGCGGACAGGCCGACGATCTTGTCGTTCTCCCGGGCAGCCTTCACCAGGGCGTGCCCGAACGGCGCGGACGTGGTCTTCTGGCCGTCGTCGACGAACGAGGCGATCATGGCCGAAGTCTTGAGCTTCGGCTTACTGGCGGTAGTCATGTCAGGCGTCCTTGTGGTCGAAGCCGGCGGTGAGTTGGTCGCGGCAGATCTGCCACTCGTGTTCGTCGATGCGCATGAAGTGCGCCTTCTCCCGGGACTCGAGCAGGGGCACACCCTTCCCGACGCGGGTGTCGCAGAGAATGATCGACGGTCTGCCGTCGGATTCGGCGGCGGCGTTGTCGAATGCGCGCACCAGTGCGGTGACGTCGTTGCCGTCGACGCGTTCGACGTGCCACCCGCAGGCCGCCCACTTGTCGTGCACGGGTTCGGTGCTCAGCACCGTCGAGGTCGCACCGTCGGCTTGGAGGGCGTTGATGTCGACCATCGCGGTGAGATTGCCGAGCCGGTGGTGATGGGCGCCCATCGCCGCCTCCCACGTCGAACCCTCGTCGAGTTCGCCGTCGGACAGGAAGTTGAAGACGCGGGCGGTGGAGTGCTGGTGACGCAGCCCGAGGGCCATCCCGACCGCGATGGTCAGGCCGTGGCCGAGGGAGCCGCCGGAGATTTCCATGCCGGGGGTGTACGTGGACATTGCCGACATCGGGAGGCGTGAGTCGTCGGAGCCGTAGGTTTCCAGTTCGCTGCGGTCGATGATTCCGGCCTCGGCGAGTGCGGCGTAGAGGCCGATGGCGTAGTGGCCGGTGGACAGCAGGAACCGGTCTCGTCCTTCCCATGTGGGATCGTCGGCGCGGTAGCGCAGTTGGTCGGCGTAGACGGTGGCGAAGATGTCGGCGGCCCCGAGCGCTTGCCCGACGTATCCCTGGCCCTGTTCCTCACCCATGTCGATGACGTTGTGCCGCATGCGGTAGGCGAACTGTTCGACGGTCGCGATGCGCGACACGTCACTGGCCGTGGCTTCGGCCGCGGTGGTGGCGGTTGTGATGGTCACAGGAGTTCCTTTTCCTTGCGGATCGTGTGCGTGGTCGACGTCGGCGCGTCGGTGCTTTTGGAATCGGTGCGCGCCGCAGCCTCGGCGGCGAGGCGCCGTTCGGTGGGTCCCCAGGTCTCCCTGGTGATCAACGCCGCCCACAGTCCGATCAGGGCGTACGTGCTGAACAGCAGCGCCGGACCCCACCAGCCGAAGGAGACGAACAGCAGCGTCGTGACGAAGGGGGTGAAGCCGGAGACCATCGCCGAGATCTGGTAGGCGAGGGACGCTCCCGAGGCTCGGCGCGAGGCGTCGAACAGTTCGGGGAACCACGCCCCCTGCGCTCCCGCCATCGAGTTCTGGCAGACCGCGTAGGCGATCACGATGGTGGCGATGACCAGGATGAACAGGCCGGTGTTGACCAGAAGGAACATCGGGATTCCGAACAGTGCCGCGAAGGCGCAGGACGCGATGTAGACGGGGCGTCGTCCGATGCGGTCGGTGAGTCGCGCCCAGGCGACTGTGGCGAAGATGCCGATCGCGGACGCGATGCACAGGGCGACAAGGGTTTCGGACTTCCCGGCGAGACCCTGGTTGTGCAGGTAGGAGATCATGTAGGTGATCGACACCGCGTACCCGGCTGTCTCGGCTACTCGCAGAGCGATGCCGCGCAGAATGTTTCGCCAGTCGTACTTGATGGATTCGAGCACCGGGGACTTGACGATGTCACCCTCGTTCTTGACGTCCTCGAAGACCGGGGACTCGGGCACCTTCGACCTGATGACCAGACCGACCATCACCAGGACGATGCTGGCGAGAAACGGTACCCGCCAGGCCCAGTCGCCGCCGAGGTGCACGCTGAACAGGAACACCAGGTTCGCCAGCAGCAACCCGACGGGGAAGCCGGCCTGCACGATGCCGGTGAATTTGCCCTTGGACTTCCAGGGGGCGTGCTCGTAGCTCATCAGGATCGCGCCGCCCCATTCGGCGCCGAAGGCGAGGCCCTGGACGACGCGGACGAGAACCAGCAACACCGGCGCGATGAGCCCGACCTGCGAATAGGTGGGCAGCAGGCCGATCGCGAAGGTCGCGAGACCCATCGCGATCAGTGATGCCACCAGCACGGGCTTGCGGCCCAGCTTGTCCCCGAGATGTCCACCGAGCACCCCGCCGAGCGGGCGCGCAGCAAAGCCGACACCCAGCGTCGCGAACGCGGCGAGTGTTCCGGTGACCGGGTCGGCGCCCGGGAAGAAGGCGGTACCGAAGTACAGCGCGGCGGCCGTGCCGAAACCGATGAAGTCGTACGTCTCGATGACGGCACCCACCGAGGAGCCGATTGCTACGCGCTTGGCGTCCTTCGTGCCATGGACAGGACCTCGCATCCTGAGTGTTTCGGTACTCATGGGGACTCCTCTTCGAGCTGCCGGTTCCAACGATTGCCGCTGATTTGTTGACTGTCAACAGTGCGGTTTCACCAGTGTGATCCGAGACACGTCAATATGTCAACCGTTACCCGCCGACGGTTGACTGTTAACAGTCGATCGGCTTACTGTGGTGGCAGTCACCTACCGCGTCGTCGACCGCCTCCCCTGCTCTCCACCGCACCGGACGGCACGCGCGATTCCAGCAACAAGAGGAGCGATCATGTCGTCCATCCAGCGCACCGCCGTCGTCACCGGCGCCACCTCCGAGCGCGGGATCGGTCTCACCACCGCCCGCCGCTACGCCGAAGAGGGCTGGGCGATCGTCGTTCTCGACCTCGACGGGGAAAAGTCCGCGAAGGTCGCCGCCGAGATCGGGAACGAGTTCGGTGTCCCGGCCTTCGGTCACGACATCGACGTCGCCGACGAGAACTCGGTTCAGCGGGCACACGACGCCGTCGCCGCCGAAGTCGCCGGCGGCAACCTCCCCGCCGTGGGTGCGCTCGCGAACATCGCCGGCATCACGTCGCCGGTGCCGTTCCTCGAGACCACCCTGGAACTGTGGAACAAGGTGATGGCGGTCAACGCCACCGGCACCTACCTCGTCACCCGCGCGTTCCTGCCGGCCATGATCGACAACGGCTGGGGACGTGTGGTGAACATGTCATCCGTCTCCGCCCAGCGTGGTGGCGGGGTCTTCGGGAAGGTGCCCTACTCGTCCGCCAAGGCCGCGATCCTCGGTTTCACCAAGTCCCTCGCACGTGAACTCGGCGACAGCGGAGTCACCGTCAACGCCGTCACCCCCGGTGCGGTCGACACCAGCATCCGCGTGGGCAGCACCGCCGAACAGGAAGCCGCACTCTGCCGCGACATCCCACTCGGCCGGGTCGCGACCACCACCGAGGTCGCCGCCGTCATCACCTTCCTGTCCTCGCAGGACGCCGCGTACCTCACCGGCACCACCGTCGACATCAACGGCGGCAGCCACCTGCACTGAGTCGGTGCAGCCACAGCGGTTGACGGTGCCGACCGTCCACCGCCCGAATCCATCCCGGGACACCCGATGATCGACCACACGACAGTTCACGACGACCCGCCGACGACCGCCGCCGAACGCTGGGGATGGCGGTACCGCGCCCACTGCCGCACCACCGAGCCCTCCGTCTTCTTCGCTCCGGACGGCGAACGACGCGGCGCCCGGGTCAGGCGCGAACGACGCGCCAAACAGATCTGCGACGAGTGCGTCGTCGCCCGGCAATGCCGCGCACACGCAACCGATCACCGCGAGACCCACGGAATATGGGGTGGCACCACGGAAACCGACCGGCGCAGAGCTGGACGGGCCAGATAGGTTCGGAAAAAAATCGGCGAGTGTGTCGATCCATGTCACTCCCCGTTCGACCTGAGGTGAGAAGGTCCAAGAGGGACCCCGACATCCAAGGAGACGGAACCATGAAGTACATGCTGATCATGCGCGCCACCGACGAGACCTTCGCGGCGTTCCAGGACGCTGATTTCACCGAGATCATGGACTCGATGGGCAAGTTCAACGACGAGATGATCCGCGCCGGTGTGCTGCTCGCGGCCGAGGGACTGGACCCCGACCCCGAGTCGGGTGTGGTGGTCGACTACTCGTCCGAGACACCTGTGGTGACCGACGGCCCCTACGGCGAGACGAAGGAGTTGTTCGGCGGCTTCTGGATGCTCAACGTGGCATCGAAGGAGGAGGCCGTCGAGTGGGCCAAGCGTGCCCCGATGGCCGGTCCCGGTTCCAAGGCGGAGATCCGCCGGGTCGCGACGATCGACGAGTTCCCGCAGGACAACGTGTGGATCCAGAAGGAGCGGGCGTGGCGCGAAGCGACCGGTCAGCTCTGAGCGGGTCGACGGGTGACGGTCACACCGGGCGTGAGGCCGTCGCCGCCGTCTGGCGGATCGAGTCGGCGCGGATCGTCGGTGCGCTCGCGCGGTACACCGGCGATTTCGCGCTGGCCGAGGACCTCGCCCAGGAGGCGCTGGCCGAGGCGCTCGTGAGCTGGCCGCGCGACGGGATCCCCCACAACCCTGCGGGATGGTTGCTCACCGTCGGCCGCCGCCGGGCGATCGACGCGTTCCGCCGACGCTCCGCCCTCGACGAGAGGTACGCCGTCCTCGCCCACGATCTGGGCGAGGGCGGGGCCGTCTCGGGAAGCGCGCCCACCGATCCGGCCAAGGGCACCGGGGACGTGCTGTGGGATCCGGACCAGATCGACGACGACATGCTGGCGTTGATGTTCATCTCCTGCCACCCCGTGCTGTCGCGGGAGGCGAGGGTCGCGCTCACCCTGCGGGTGGTCGGCGGTCTGACGAGCGACGAGATCGCCAAGGTGTTCCTCGTCCCGACCGCGACCGTACAGGCCCGGATCACCCGGGCGAAGAAGACCCTCGGGGCGGCCCGGGTGCCGTTCGAGGTGCCGCTCGCCGCAGAGCGGACCGAGCGACTCGGCTCGGTGCTCAGCGTGATCTATCTGATCTTCACCGAAGGGTCTTCGGCCAGCTCCGGCGACGATCTGATCCGCCTCGACCTCGCGAGCGAGGCGCAGCGCCTCGCTCGTGTGCTGACCCGGCTGGTGCCCGACGAGCCCGAGGTCCACGGCCTGCTGGCGCTGCTCGAACTGACCTCCGCGCGGTTCCCGGCCCGCACCGGGTCGGACGGCGAGCCGGTGCTGCTCGAGCACCAGGACCGCCGCCGCTGGGACCGGACCGCGATCCGGCGGGGACGCGCCGCCCTCGTCCGCGCGGAACAGGTCGGCCGGGGCCTGGGCGCCTACGGCTTGCAGGCGGCGATCGCCGAATGCCACGCCGTCGCGCCGTCGGTCGACGCGACGAACTGGGAGCGGATCGTCCTCATCTACGAGGCACTCGGCCGCCTCGCGCCGTCACCGGTGGTGGACCTCAACCGGGCGGTGGCGGTGTCCATGGCCCGGGGACCGGCCGCGGCGCTGCCGATCGTGGACGAGTTGGTGGCCGCCCAGGCGCTGTCGAACTCGCACCTGCTGCCGAGCGTTCGCGGCGAACTGCTCACCCGCCTCGGCCGCACCGACGAGGCGCGCACCGAATTCGAGGAGGCCGTCCGGCTGTGCGGCAACGAGCGCGAGCGGACGGTGCTGGGGCGTAAGCTCGCCGACCTCCGCTGACGAGCAACGACCGGTTGACCTAGACGGGTGAGGCAAGCGCGGCGTGACGGTACGCCGTCGTCTCGAAGTCCAGGTAGCCGCCGAACGACACGGGGTCGGCGAACGGCAGGATCTGGGTGGCCCAGTACCCGGCGATTCCGTTGCGGCGATCGATCCAGTAGTACGAGTTGGCGAGCCCGGCCCACCCGAGCGACCCCCGCGGCCGGCCGGTGGGGGCGTCCTCTTCGTTCACCATGAACGTGTACGCCCACGACTTTCGCTGTCCGGGAAAGAATTCGGCGTCGTTGGTGAGGGCGGGTATCACAGCCGGCAGCATCCCGACCTCTTGTCCCTCGAGGCCGTTGCACACGGCCGCCTGCACGGTGTCGGCCCGAAGGACTCGCCCACCGGGCGCGTCTCCGTCGTTCAGCCACATCCGCAGGAACTTCAGGTAGTCGCCCACGGTGGAGTACAGGCCGTGCCCGCCCATGTGAATCTCGGGATCCTGCGGCAGCACCAGATCCAACGGAGTGAGCCGGCCGTCCTCCTCCCGCTGGTGGATGGTCGCGCGCCGGGCCGCCATCGATCCGGTCAGGGCGAAGGCTGTGTCGTGCATGTCCAGGGGCGCGAACACCCGCTCGGCCATCACCTCGCCGAGCCGCTTGCCGCGGATCGCCTCGACCACCTGACCGGCCCAGTCGATGTTCGTCCCGTACTGCCACTTCTCGCCCGGGTCGAAGAGCAACGGTGTGGTCAGCGACGCCCGGGTCGCGGTGATCACGCCGGGCTGGTCGTGCTCCACACCCAACCGGTTGTAGGTCTCGTCGAAGAAGTCGTACCCGAACCCGGCGGTGTGCAACAACAGCATCCGCGTGGTGATGTCCCGCTTCGGCGCCCTCAGCACCGGATCGCCGTGGGCGTCGAATCCCTCGATGACCTGAATGTCACCGAGCTCCGGAACGTATTCGCGGGCCGGCGCGTCGAGGTCGAGCAGACCCTCCTCGGCGCACTGCAGCACAGTGGTCCCGGTGATCGCCTTCGTGGTGGAGAAGATCGCGAAGACGGTGTCGGCGGTCATCGGCTCGCGATCGGCCAGGGACCGCACCCCGGCGGAACCCTCGAACACCGTGCGGTCGCGATCGGTCACCATCGCCACCACTCCGGGCACGCGCGGCGCATCATCCTCGGTCACGCTGTCGAGAACCTTGCCGAGCGCGGCGTTGAGATCGGACATCCCACTCTCCTGTCGTGTCTGTGGTCACTGATCGAACGTGACGTTATGACCGGGTGGCGGGTGGCGACGTCTCAGATCGGCACAGCACGTCTCGGTTCGGCACAATCCGGGTGGCGGGCGTCACAGTTGCGCTGCGACCAGGTGTGACCACCGAACGAGGAAACCCCCGGCTGCCGTGGCAACCGGGGGCCGACCTCGACGCTCGCCTCGATCAGGTGCCGACGTAGGCCGCGAGGTGCTCGCCGGTGAGGGTGGAGCGAGCGGACACCAGATCCTCCGGCCTGCCCTCGAACACGATCCGGCCGCCGTCGTGGCCGGCGCCCGGACCGAGGTCGATGATCCAGTCGGCGTGCGCCATGACCGCCTGGTGATGCTCGATGACGATGACCGATTTACCGGAGTCGACGAGCCGGTCGAGCAGTCCGAGCAGCTGTTCGACGTCGGCGAGGTGCAGGCCGGTGGTCGGCTCGTCGAGGACGTAGGTGTCGCCCTTGTCGGCCATCGCGGTGGCCAGCTTGAGCCGCTGCCGTTCGCCGCCGGACAGTGTGGTCAGCGGCTGTCCGAGGCTGAGGTAGCCGAGCCCGACGTCGGCGAGCCGCTGCAGAATCTTGTGAGCCGCCGGGATCCGTGCCTCGCCGGAACCGAAGAACTCCTCGGCCTCGGCCACCGGCATCGCGAGCACTTCGGCGATATTCCGGCCGCCCAGCGTGTACTCGAGCACCTCGGCCTGGAAGCGCTTCCCCTCGCACTCCTCGCACGGGGATTCGACGGTGGCCATCACGCCCAGGTCGGTGTAGATGACACCGGCGCCGTTGCACGTGGGGCAGGCACCCTCGGAATTGGAGCTGAAAAGTGCCGGCTTCACGCCGTTGGCCTTCGCGAACGCCTTGCGGATCGGCTCGAGCAATCCGGTGTAGGTGGCCGGGTTGCTTCGCCGGGAGCCTTTGATCGCGCCCTGGTCGATCGACACCACGCCGTCCCGCCCGGACACCGAACCGTGGATCAGCGAGCTCTTGCCCGAACCCGCCACACCGGTCACGACCACCAGCATGCCGAGTGGAATGTCGACGTCGACGCCGCGCAGGTTGTGGCTGTCTGCGCCTCGCACCTCGAGCGCGCCCGACGGTGTGCGCACCGACTGCTTCAGCGACGCGCGGTCGTCCAGGTGCCGCCCGGTGAGCGTGTCACTGGACCGCAGACCCTCGACGGTGCCCTCGAACACCACCTGGCCACCCTCGGTGCCGGCGCGCGGGCCGAGGTCGACGACGTGGTCGGCGATCGCGATCGCCTCCGGCTTGTGCTCCACGACCAGCACCGTGTTGCCCTTGTCGCGCAACTGCAGCAGCAGGCCGTTCATCCTCTGGATGTCGTGCGGGTGCAGGCCGATGGTCGGCTCGTCGAAGACGTAGGTGACGTCGGTGAGCGACGAACCGAGATGCCGGATCATCTTCGTGCGCTGCGCCTCTCCTCCGGACAGGGTGCCCGACGGCCGGTCGAGTGAGAGGTACCCCAACCCGATCTCCGTGAACGAGTCGAGGAGATGTTGCAGCCCGCTGAGCAGCGGCGCCACCGTTTCCACGGCGACCCGTCCTCCGTCCGCTCCTCGCTCCTTCGTCGCTGCGATGCTCCGTCGTCCTCCTGTCGCCGGCGGTTCGTCCAGACCCCGGACCCAGTCGGCGAGGTCGCTGATCTGCATCGTGCAGACGTCGGCGATGTTCTTCCCCTTGATCTTCGACGACCGCGCCCCCTCGCTGAGTCGGGTGCCGTCGCAGTCGGGACAGGTGGCGAAAGTGATCGCCCGCTCCACGAACGCGCGGATGTGCGGCTGCATGGCGTCGACGTCCTTGGCCAGGAACGACTTCTGGATCTTCGGGATCAGACCCTCGTACGTCACGTTGACGCCCTCGACCTTGATCTTGGTCGGCTCCTTGTAGAGCAGGTCCTGCAACTGCTTCTTGGTGAACTTCGCGATCGGCTTGTCCGGGTCGAAGTAGCCGCAGCCCCGGAAGATGCGGCCGTACCAGCCCTCCATGCTGTAACCGGGGATCGTCAGCGCCCCCTCGTTCAGCGACTTGCTGTCGTCGTACAGCGCCGTCAGGTCGAAGTCGGTGACCGCGCCCCGGCCCTCGCATCGCGGACACATGCCGCCGGTGATGCTGAAGCTCCGCCGCTCCTTCGTCTGCTGGCCACCGCGCTCGATGGTGACCGCGCCCGCGCCGGAGATCGACGCGACATTGAAGGAGAACGCCTGGGGTGAGCCGATGTGCGGCTTCCCGAGCCGGCTGAACAGGATGCGGAGCATCGCGTTGGCGTCGGTGGCGGTGCCGACGGTGGAGCGGGGGTTCGAGCCCATCCGCTCCTGGTCGACGATGATCGCCGTCGTCAGCCCGTCGAGAACGTCGACGTCGGGTCGCGCCAGTGACGGCATGAAGCCCTGCACGAAGGCGCTGTAGGTCTCGTTGATCATCCGCTGCGACTCCGCGGCGATCGTGGCGAACACCAGCGAGCTCTTGCCCGAGCCGGAGACACCGGTGAACACCGTCAGCCGGCGCTTCGGGAGCTCGACACTGATGTCCTTGAGGTTGTTCTCGCGCGCGCCGTGCACGCGGATGAGATCGTGACTGTCGGCAAGGTGCAGATCCGGCGACCCTGAATCTTCCCGTCGCTTCGCTCGCCCCGTCGTGCCCGCCTTCGTGGCCGTGCTCATCGTGTCTCCCTCTGTTGGGCGGAGCCGCCTTCGCGGTCTCCGTCGGCGTCGATCAGCGCAGTTCCTGGATGCGAACCATGTTGCCCGCGGGATCGCGGAAGGCGCAGTCACGGACTCCGTACGGCTGCTCGGTCGGCTCCTGGACGACCTCCGCGGAGTCGCTGGCCTGCAGTTTCTCGAAGACGCCGTCGAGATTCCTGGTGGCCAGGTTGATGGCTGCGTAGGTACCCTTGGCCATCATCTCGGTGATGGTGCGGCGCTCGTCGTCAGTGATGCCGGGGTCGGCGGCCGGCGGATGCAGAACGATGGATGTGCCGGGCTGGTCGGCCGGGCCGACCGTGATCCAGCGCATCCCGTTGTAGCCGACGTCGTTGCGGACCTCGAAGCCGAGAGTGTCGCGATAGAAGGCCAACGCGGCGTCCGGGTCGTCCTGCGGGAGGTAGGTCTGGTGAATTGTGATGTCCATGGGATCACGATAATTACGAATCAGCGACCTGCGCTTCTCGATTCCTGATCGGTCTGGTGATCTGTTTCGCCACGCACGACGGAATGCCCGCCGTCGCGTCCGCCTCCTGGCGCCGGTAGGTGCTGGGCGGGACCCCGGTCAGCTCGGTGAACCGCGTGCTGAAGGTGCCCAGCGACGAGCAGCCGACCGCGAAGCAGACCTCGGTGACGCTGAGGTCGCCGCGACGCAGCAGCGCCATCGCCCGCTCGATGCGCCGCGTCATCAGGTACGAGTACGGGGACTCGCCGTACGCGAGCCGGAACTGGCGGCTGAGGTGCCCGGCCGACATGTTCACGCCGCGGGCGAGCGACTCGACGTCCAGCGGTTGCGCGTGCTCTCGATCGATCCGGTCACGGACGCGGCGCAGCAGCGCGAGGTCGCGTAGGCGCTGGTTCTCAGCGGTACTGCTCGTCACACACGAAATCGTGCCACGTCGCACCGGAGTTGCCTAGCGTTTCCCGCCGCACCCACGCTCCTCACGCCGGGTCGGGCGTTGCCCCTCGACAGTGGTCGACGAGCGAGACCTGTTCGTCCGGGGCCGGCGGCCGGTCCCGCTCGGCTCCGTCCACGTGGCGAGCTTCCACTGAACCCAGCTGCTCCCAATAACTCTCCGAACGCGCCAGCGGAGTTCGCCGAAAATCCATGCGCCGCCCTCCCTGGGTTGCCAGGTGCAGTCGTTTCCTGGGGCACCCGGGCCGCCGCGACCGTTACCGCGTCGCCGCGGCCCGCCACCCCTCCGCGTCGAGTCTTCCCCGCACCGCGAAGCCGAGACAGGGCCGTTCGGCCCTACCACCACGAGGTCGGGCGGCGTCATCGACGGCTGCCGCCGAGATCAGTAATGTTGGATGGCGTCCGGCCGTCTCACGCGGCCACGCTTCCGGAGCGCCTCGATCACCGAGGAGGAGCGGATGACCGAGATCGATACCTCGCGCGAGCAGTGCCTCGTCGATTCTTTGCGTGCACGCGACGAATCGGCATTCGCCGAACTGGTCGACCTGCACACACCGATGATGCTGCGCGTGGCGCGAGGGTACGTGGCCAGCGCCGAGGTCGCGGAGGACGTCGTACAGGAAACCTGGATCGCCGTGCTCCAGGGCATCGACCGATTCGAAGGCCGCTCCACCCTCCGTACCTGGCTGTTCCGGATACTCGTCAACATCGCCAAGAAACGGGGAGTGCGGGACCGGCACGATGTCGACGCCGCACTGGCCGCCTACACGGGCAGCGCCTCCGTGGACCCGGCCCGGTTCCTGCCGGCATCCTCCCCGGAGGATCCACACCACTGGGCGACTCCGCCGACCAGCTGGCCGGAGACCCCCGAAGGGTCGGTCCTGGGTGCGGAGGTCCTCGACGTCGCCGGCCGCGAACTCGAGCACCTACCCGACCGCCAGCGGATCGTGGTCGTTCTGCGTGACGTCCTCGGCTACGACGCCGAGGAAGTGTCCGCGATGCTCTCGATCACCCCGGCGAACCAGCGGGTGCTGCTGCATCGGGGTCGCGCACACGTGCGCCAGGCCCTCGAGGACTATCTTGGAACGGGAGCGTGAGATATGGACTGCCAGGACCTCGTCGAACTCGTCACGGCCTACCTCGAGGATGACATGGATCCCGATGCCCGGGTCCGATTCGAAACCCATCTGGGCGAATGCCCGGGCTGCGCCACCTATCTCGAGCAGATCGAGCTGACGGTGCACACCCTCGGCGCGCTCCCGCCGGACGAGCTCGATCCGGCGTTGCGGGACCGCCTGCTCGCCGCGTTCCGCGACTGGCGCTAGCGGCGGAGAACTCACCGCGAAATAATGTCCGGCAGGGTGTAACGTTTCGCGCCCTGGCGGACACCATTCGAGTAGCCGTGAACGTCGGGTTCGCGGCACTCGGACAGGAATTCAGACCATGAACGCCACACATTCGCACCAAGACGACCGACGCACCCACCGCGGCTCGCTGCGGAAGCGGGTCGCGACAGTGGTGGTGGCTGCAGCCGCACTCGGCGTCCTTCCCGTCGGCGTCGCGGGCGCGGTTGCCCCGGCCGCGGAACACCCGGTCGCCGCAGTGGCCGCCCCTGACACCGGTCGCGACATCCCCGCCGGCAACGACGATCGGACCCGCGATCGGCAGCGCGACCAGCGTCAGGAACGCAGGGCCGAGAACATGCCCACCGATCAAGTCCCGATCATCTGGAACGTCATCCCGTCATAACGGCTGACGCTCTCCGACCACAGTCCAGATGTCATGCCGTGGAATGGCACTCGGCAGAGTGCCCGTCCGAGGCCGTTGTCCGCCCAGAGTAATTGCGTCCGCCGCCCCGGCACGTCCGTCAGGTGCGCAATCCGTCAGCGGGAGTTGTCGAGGGCGTCGTGGCACGGGTGTTCGTTTACATCAGACACCCGCCATCGACAATTGCGTCCCGAGCCGAGTGAACACCTCCGGGAACGGTGGTGTCGCGACGCACGGGGAGATGATCTGCGATCCGAAATGTGCGACGACGAGGTCGAGTTCGCGGGAGACGAACAACCGCTGGCCGTGGATTCCACTCGCCATGAAGGAGTCGAACGGGTCGTTGAGGATCCACCAGTAGTCCCGGTAGCTCATCGTGGCAGGCGAATTCGCCGACGCTCGCGGCAACCGCACCTGAGCGGTCGCTCCCTCGGGGACGGTGCTGATCGCACGCACCACCGACGCCGGCACGATCTGGCGGTCGCCGAGAGCGCCGCCGCAGCGAAGCATCTCCCCCACCTTGGCGATGTCCCGGAGGGTGGCCGCGGAGCCTCCGCAGGCGGTTTCGACGCCGGCGGCGTCGAGGATGTACCGGGCGTCCTCGTCGGCACCGATCTTCGACCAGATCAACTCGCTCATCAGGTCCGAGACGGTCGCGCCGGTGACGCGGCTGATCAGCGCGCCCATCGCCTCGCAGCTTCCGTTCTCGTAGTGGAAGACCTCGCCGTACGGGCCGGTCGCGCGGGCCGTTTTCAATCGGTCGAGCAGGGTGGTCGGGCCGTCGTATCCGTCGGGCCGCATCCCGGGAGCCACGACTGCCCACCACCGGTGTGCCTCGACCTCACGATGGAACTTTCGTCCCCCGTAGGCCACCTGTGTCGTCATGTCGAGCAGATGACGAATAGTAGCGTCACCGAACGCCGTTCCCGCCAACTCGGGAACGTATGTGGAGACCTGATCGTCCCGCGTGAACAAGCCCTGGTCCTCGAGCATCCCGGCGAGCAGGCCGATGAACGCCTTGGCCATCGACGCAGTCAGGTGCAGGTCCTGACGACGGAGGCCGTGCAGGTACTGCTCGTAGACAACCGCGCCGCGGTGCAGCACGATCATCCCGTCCGAATGCGAGTCGACGAGGAACTGGTACAGCGTGCTCGCTCCCCCGCCTCCGGACTCGACGGCGAGCCGTGAGAGGTCCTGCAACTGCTCCGGCAGTTCCCGGCGCGGACCGTCGCCGCGCCACACTCGACGCGTGGGACCGGTCTCGCCGACGGCCGTCGCCTGCCGGCGGACTTGCACCGGGTCGGTGAATCCTTGCGTCCATTTCAGTTCTGCGAGTGGCAATTGCGACACAGCGGATCTCCTCTGTCGGATCGGGATACGTGCTGGGGAACATCGAGTTTCAGGCCGGTGCGGCAAGGGCGGCGCCTGCCGTCGCGAAAACGGCGAGGCTGACGACGGCGGGAATCAGGAGGCCGAGTGGGCGGGGGTCGTCGGCGCGCCGGCGGTATCGGCGGTGCCGCGTCACGGCGCCTACTCCCACCGCCGCGGCAGCGCCGCAGGCTCCGGCCACCGCAACGACGTGCGCGAGGTGCGGGTGGACGATCGCGGAACGCACGACTGCGGCGAGGCACAGGCAGACCGCAGGTAACGTGCGGCCCCACGCCAGCACCGTACGTTCGGCCTGCAACCCCGGTGGCGGCGCGGTCACGTCGCCGCCCAGACGACGCCGAGCGCGGCAGCGAGACACACACCCGCGACCACGGCCGGGGCCAGACGCGATGCCGGTAGCGGCACGGCGCGGCGCATCGCGGACTGCACGGACCGCCACCGCAGCAGCGCACCGACCGCGACGATCGCGGCCAGCAGGATGCAGACCGCACCCAGCGTGTCGTGGAACGCGGATCCGCCTCGCGGCAGATAGAACTGGCTGACCGCGACCCCGCCCGCCAGAAGAGCGAGCGCGGTACGGATCCAGGCCAGGAAGGTCCGCTCGTTGGCGAGCGTGAATCGGTAGTCGGGCTCCGTCTCCGTGTCGGCGCTCACGGGAGCAGAAGGAATCGGGCGATGCCGTTCTTCTGGATCTCGGAGGATCCGGTGAGGATCCGGAACATCCGCAGACGCTGGAACAGCGATTCCACCTCGCGGCCGCGGACGACACCCGATTTACCGTGGATCTGCACGGCGGCATCGGCGATCGCGAACGCCTTCTCCGCCACGAACAGCTTGCACATGAAGGCTTCGATCCGCGGCCGCTCGCCCCGGTCGAGCGCGGCGAGTGCGTCGTAGGTCATCGACCGAGCCGCGTAGTAGTCGGTTGCCATGTCCGCCAGCCGGTGCTGGATGCTCTGCAGCATGCCGAGCGGCGCGCCCTGCACCTGTCTGGTGCGGGCGTAGCCGACGGACAACTCCAGGGCTCGGCGTGCACCACCCAGCGCCGTCGGGCAATGCAGGAGCCGGTTGACCGTGACGCGACCGAGCCCGATCTTCAGACCCTGCCCCACCTCACCGAGCAACTGTTCCGGTCCGACATAGCAGTCGTCGAGAACGATGTCGGCCTCGATGTGCTGGCCCGACATCGGGGTCTCGCCCTGCTGCACCGTGCATCCCGGGGTGTCCAGGTCGACGAGGAACGCGGAGTAACGCGGGCCGCCGTCGCCGTCGTCTGCCATCTTCGCGATGAGGATGGAGAAGTCCGCGAACGGTCCGGCGGTGGAGAACACCTTGTGACCGGTCAGGCGCCACCCGTCGCCGTCCGGGGTGGCGGTGGTGAGCATGCCGCGCACGTCGGAGCCGGCGTCGTTCTCCGTGAGCGAGAAGCAGCACGCGCGCTCGCCGCGCGTGACGGGGAGCAGGTACTTCTCGATCTGGTACTCGGTGGCGTACTGGAAGATGCTGCCCACCCGCAGCGGTCCGCCCATGTCGCCGAGTACCGAGGTCGACAGGACCCGCGGTGACGCGCCCACTTCTTCCTTCAGGGCGGCGAGTTCGGTGAACGACAGTCCCGCGCCGCCGAGGTCCGCGGGCAGGCTGACACCGTAGAAGCCGAGTTCGCGGCTGCGTCGCCACACCGGCTCGAGCGTCTCGCGGGTGTACACGCTCCCGGAGGTGAGGCCGAGTTCGCGTTCGTAGTCGGCGAGTTCGCCGTCCAGGTAGTCACGCAGCCGTGCGACGAGGTCGTGCAGGCGAGGATTGTCGTCGTAAGTGGGGTTCAGGGTGAAGGTCATCGGAGGCTCCGCTTTCAGTTGACGTGGCGGGCGGCCTGCGCCCAGTAGCATTCGCGCACCGACTTGCGGTCGATCTTGCCGTTGCGGTTGACGGGAAGGCTGTCGACGAAGTCGATCGAACGCGGCTTCTTCATTCGCGCGAGGCGTTCGGCGCAGTGCTCGATCAGCTCCTCCTCGGTCACCGGGGTCCGCGTGACCACGACGGCTTTGACTGCCTCCCCCCACTTCTCGTCGGGAACACCGACGACGCACGCGCCGGACACGGCCGGGTGCTCGTACAGCGCTGCTTCCACCTCGCTGCAGTAGATGTTGAACCCGCCCGAGATGATCATGTCCTTCTTGCGGTCGACGATGAACAGATAACCGTCGTGACGGAAGTACCCGACATCCCCGGTGTGGACCCAGCCGTCGACGAACGTCTCCGCGCTCAGATCCGGCTCGTGCCAGTACTCGCGCACACAGTCGGGGCCGCGCGCGACGATCTCGCCGATCCCGCCTGCCGGCAGTTCGTTCCCTGCGTCGTCCACCACGCGAACCTCGGTGTCGAATACCGGTCGCCCGCACGACTTCAGCAGTTCCGGATCGGATTCGACGCCTCGCACGACGTCGTCGTAGGTGAGCACGGTGATGCCACTCGTCGTCTCCCCGAGACCGTATCCCTGCATGACGACGGGGCCGAACATCGCGACGGCGTCGCGTAGCCGTTGCGGTGAGACCGGGGCGCCGCCGACGCCGACGCACCGCAGGCTCGACAGGTCGACGTCGTTCGCGGCCGGATGGTCCATCAGCATGTTCAGCATCGTCGGAACGACGAAGGTGGTGGTGATGCGTTCCTTCTCGATGGTTCGCAGGAACAACTCGGTGTCGAAGGCAGGCAGGACGACGACCGCGCCGCCGCGGGCGAGCACGCCGAGCATCATCATTCCGGAGGCGTGGGTGATCGGTCCCGGGGCGAGATACCGGTCCGTGTCGGTGGGCGCGCCGGTCGGGTTCATCAAGCGTTTGCGCATGTTGGCGAGTCGATTTCCGTACGTCTGCACGGCGGCCTTGAGTTTTCCGGTGGACCCGGACGTGTAGTTGAGGACGGCGGGCGCGTCTTCGGTGACGTCGACGGCGACGGGATCGCCGAGTCCGTCGGCGAGGAGATCCGCGTACCGGTCCGCGCCGGGTGCGCTGTTCCCGTAGTCGTAGACGGCGATGTCGAGGCCCAGATCCGCGACGACCTTCAACGCGACGTCGGCGTGCGCGGGGTCGACGAAGAGCGTCTTGACGTTCGCGTCGCGCAGGACGTGGCCGAGTTCGTCGGCTCCCAGGCGCGCGTTGACGGGAACGCGCACGAATCCCGCCTTGCACACGGCCATCTCGGTCACGACGAGTTCTCCGCAGTTGCCGGCGAAAGTGGCCACCGCGTCGCCGATCCCGAGGCCGGTGCGCATCAGCGCGGAGGCGAGACGGTTGGTCGAGTCGTCGAGTTCCCGGTAGGTCAGGCGACTGTCGCCGCACACCACGGCCTCGCTGTCCGGCCGGAACTTCGCACTCCGGGTGAGGTAGGTACCGAGATTCATACAGTCTCCAAGATCGACGTGTTGATCGTTATTGGACATAGTGTCCAGCATCGGGCGCGATGTCAAGGGTGCACTATGCTGACGGGACTGCTGACGTGAGACGAAGGGCGGAAGTCACCGTGGCCACCGAAGACCGGCGTGTGCGCCGCACCAAGCGGCTGCTGCGTGACGCACTCGTCTCGCTCGTGCTCGAACGGGGATATTCCGCAGTCACCGTGGAAGACGTCACCGAACGTGCCGACGTCGGCCGCGCGACGTTCTACACGCACTACACGGACAAGGACGAACTGCTCGGCCAGATCGTCGCCGACCTCGGCGAGGACCTGAAGGAGCGGTTGCGGCCCCTCGTGTCCGACTCCTCGGTGGGGTTCACCGGCAAGCCGGTGCTCGAAATGTTCCGGCACGCCGCCGAGGAACGCGACGCCTACCGCGTCGTACTGCGCGGCGAGGGCGACGGGCGCGCACTGCGCCGATTCGTCGACGAACGGACCGCCCTTGCCGCCCAGATCTTCTCGGCCCGATCCGACGCGAACGGGGTCACACCCCGCATCGACATGGAAGTGCTGTCGCGGGCGTGGGTGGGCGAACAGGTGACGGTGCTGCAGTGGTGGCTCGAATCCGATCCACCACCGCTCACACCGGAAGCCGTCACCGAAATGTTGCTGGAGTTGTCGCTGCGTGGACGCTACTGGGCTTCCGGCTTCGACGGCTCACCCTCGTAGGACGACGGCGCCACCGGAGAGTCGCGCACCGCGGCACTGTCTCGTGCGTACGGCCGGTACAGCAGGCCGGAGCACAACCCGTTGACGACGGTGAGCGCCACGGTCACGAGCAGGAGCGCTCCCTGCAACCCGATCGCTTCGCCCAGATAGCCGACCAGCAGCGCATATCCCGCGTATGCGAGCGCCTCCACCGTCGACACCGACACCGCGAAGGCCAGGGCCCGTTGTTCCGGGCGCACCACCGCCATGATCAGCGGACGGTTGACCACCGGCACCTGCCCTTGCAGGAACCCGACCACCGCGAAGATCGCGACGAAGAATCCGATCGACGACGTCGCCATCTTCAGCTCGACGAATACCGCTGCCGCGAAGGCCAACTGACTGGCCTGCAGCATCATCACCCGTCCACTCGCGGGCCACCGGCGGTGCACGGCGTCGTTGAGACGGCCGCCGACCACGGTTCCGAGCAGGTACCCGATCGCGAACGGCGTAGCGACGATCGCTGCGGTGGCCGTCGAGAATCCCCGCTCCTCCACCAGGAACACGACGCCGAAACTCATGATCACGTTCTGCCCCGAGAACAGCCGCTGCACCAGGATGTAACGGAACGTCTTGATGCGCAGCAGCTCCCGCACACCGGCGACGACGTTCTGCGCCTTCTCCTCCGCTTTCACCGCCGCGCCGCCAGCCCCGTTCTCGCCCCCGCCGGGCCGTGTGTCGTCGAGAAACACGACGACGAGAACACCGATCAGAATGCACATACAGCCGGAGAGGACGTAGCCGTACCGCCAGCCGTCGTCGAACCCCGACAGCTGACCGAACAGCGGGGCGCTCACGCCGGTGATGATGGCTACGCCGCCGTACAGCATCCCGGTGGCCCGGCCGCGCCGTCTGTCGTCGTAGAGATCGCCCATGATCTCGAGAGCGATGGGCCCCGCGCCCGCGAAGCCTGCAGCCGCGATGCCGTACAGGATGACGAACTGGGTGAAACTGCTCGACAGGCCCGCCAGGATCACCCACACACCCCAGAAGCCCGAACACGTCGCAAGCACGGCCCGGCGCGAGAACCGTTTGGCGAGGAACACCCACGGAACCGCGGCGAAGATGCCCACCGCCTTGGACACCGCCACGATGACGCCGAGCGCCGACGACGAGAGCCCCAACGCCTCCCGCATCAACGGGAACAACACCGTGGTGATGCTGTTCTCGGCGTTGTCCATCGCGGTCGAGGCCGTGAGCAGACCCAGGTTCTTCCCCCGGGTCCGCCTGCCGGCCGTCAGCGTGTGCGTGGTGGAGACGTCCAGTGCCATCTGCGTCCTCTCGACGAGTCACCCTGCGATGCGTGTGGTCCGGATCACAGGAGCCAATGCTGGCGACAGTATCTATAAATGGACGCTGTGTCTATGTTTGGATTTTCGGAGTCCGGAATAGTGACGCGTTTTCCGGATTCACGCTCGCAGGAAAGGACTGCACCGGGACTGACCCCGTCATCACCCTCGATCAGCCTCCTCACGCACGCTGCGATCGTGCAAAACAGACCGCACGCCCGTTAATCTCGAATCGAGAACGGGAAGTCGACCCGCACGGTTCGAGGGCCGTGGGAACACGGATATCAACGAGGAGCGCGACCATGCCGATGGCACCGTTCGACCCCATCACCGCGATCTACACGCCGGCTCACGCCTGGATGTACGAGACCATCGTGGCCCCGGCCGTCTACCGCTCACGCCACGTCATCGACGAGTACTTTCTGCCGCATCTCCCACCGAACGCCCGCATTCTGGACGTCGGATCGGGCGGGGCACTGTTCACGAACTACATCGCCGACCAGCGCCCCGACGTGCACATTCTCGGCCTCGATCTGTCGGAAGCCCAGATCAAGCGCGCCACCAAACGCATGCGTCACTACGGCCACCGGGTCCGGTTCGACGTCGGCGACGCCACGCGGCTCGACTTCCCCGACCAGACATTCGACGGTGTGATCAGCTACGGCTCCATCAAGCACTGGTCGTCGCGCGAGGCCGGACTCGCCGAGTGCGTGCGTGTCCTCAAACCGGGTGGCCCGCTGCTGATCACCGATGCGGACCGCAGCACAAGTTTCGAGGACGCCGAAAAGTTCGTCGAGAACTACAAGGCGCCGCGCGTCCTCGGCAGCATCAATCTCGCGATCTTCCACACCTGGATCGCCGGTCGCTCCATCAGTCTCGACGAGGCGCGTGATCTCGCGAGCCGACTCGATCTCGTCGACGAGCACGTCTCCCGCATCACCGAGATGCCACTCGTCATGATTTCCGGGCGTCGGCCTGCGTGAACCTCACCGTCCGTCACGTGTCCGGGCGGGCAGTGCGGCGATGCCGCTGATGAACGCGGAGAGCAGCAGCGCCGGTTCACCCACCGCGTGGAGTGCGGGGTGGGCGGTGAGGAGTTCTTCGAGCATGACGCGCAGCTCCAGCCGTGCGAGGTTCATACCCAGGCAGTGGTGAATGTCTTTCGCACCGAAACCGAGATGCTTGCCTGCGTTCGCCCGGGTGATGTCGAACCGGCCCGGACCGTCGAAGATGCGTTCGTCGTGGTTCGCGGACAGGTACCACATGACGACCTTGTCCCCCGCCGCGATGTGGGCGCCGCCGAGCTCGGTGTCGACGGTCGCGGTGCGCCGCATGTAGGGCACCGGGGAGGCGAAGCGGATCACCTCGTCGATCGTGTTGTCGATGTGGCCGGCGAAATCGGCGAGCAGCAATTCTCTCTGGTCGGGGTGCTCGGTGAGCAGATGCAGCGCCCAGGCCAACGCTTGCCGGGTGGTCTCGAAACCGGCCGTGATCAGCAGGATGACGAACGAACCGAACTCGGTCGGTGTGAGGGTCTCGCCGTCGACCACCGTCGACACCAGCCGGGACGTCAGATCCTCGCCGGGATCCGTCTTGCATCTCTCACCCAGTTCGAGGGCGTACCCGTAGATCTGGCCCAGGCCGGCCGCGCCGCCGGGTGCGGTGACGAACTCCCGATCACCACCTCCGGCGATGACGTCGGCCGCCGCGGCCAGGATCATCGGCCGGTCGCTCTCCGGGATCCCCAGCAACTCGCAGATCACCTGCACCGGCAACCGGGTCGCAACGTCGGGAACGAAGTCGAACTCGGCATCTCGGGGAAGGTCCGCGGCGATCTGCGCAGCGTAGCCGCGCACCCGCTCGGCGATGCCCCGCACCGACGCCGCGGTGAACGCCGATTGCACGATGCCGCGCAGACGCCGGTGCCGGGGGTCGTCCATGGCGATCATCGACATGGCGAACTCGAGGATCTCGGCCGGGACGTCGTCGATGGTGAAGCCCTTGGCCGAGGAGAAGACATCCGGGTTCCGGCTGACCGCGACCACGTCGTCGTATCCGACGACCGACCAGAAGCCCGGACCGGCTGTTTCCGCGTGGAACTCGATCGGCGCTCGCTGACGAAGCTCCTCGAACATCGCGCGACGGCCCGCGAAACTTCGGTCCCAGAACGCGCGTGATGCGGGCGAGATGATTTTTTCGGACGCAGAACCCGTCACCGGTCCCCCTCGGTCGGTCGTATCGATACTGCGACCCTACTGGGGAAGCCGTGGTTACGCTGATGAGGCATCACCGCAGGTCAACAGCTATGATCATAGGATCACCCGGCGGTGCGCCGGAGATGAAACGGGGAGGATCGACCTGTGGCGTCGAGGGTTCGGCTCGGCAACCTGCGAGAGGTGCGCGATCATCCGTTGGGGATGACCGAGACCGGGTTTCGCGCCGACTTGACCCAGCCCGAAGCGTTCGCCAGAGGCCGTGGCCCGTTTCCCGGTGATGCCGACAGCGTCCGGTCCGAGCGTGAACTGTTCGTCACCGCGCCGGACGACGAGGTGCTCGCGGTGGCGACGATCACCGGGGTCCGCGAGTACGACGACGAACTCGTCGTCGACGGAGACCTGGTTGTCGATCACGAACGGGTGGGGACGCGGCTGCTGATACGAACCCCGGCCGAGAACGTCTTCTCCTGCGCGGACGAGGAATCGGCGTGGGCGGGCTCGATCGAGCGGGCACGATGGGTCTACGTGCGGGCGCTGGTCGAGGTCGCAACGGTCAAGACGGCGTCCTACGAGCGCCGGCTCGCGGGCGCAGATCCCGCCGCCGACCCCGAGGTGACCCTGGCGACTGCCAACGAGACGATGCAGGTGGTTCCGCGGTACGTGATGATCCACCGCAGCGGGAAGCTGCGTCTCGGCGGGCCGTACGCCGACACCGCGGACTGGGACGGCCACGTCGAACCCTGGACGGATTACGGGTACGTCGACTGCCTGCGCCTCGACGACGTCCTGGGCACCAGCGGCGACCTCGACATCGACGTGCTCCGGCCGCTCACGTCGCGGGCCACCGCCGCGGAACTTCTCGAGTCATTGGGCTGGGACAAGGTCATCCGTCGATTCGTCGACGACCGCACACCCCCGCAGTAGCACCGAGCCGGCCGTGATTGCCGCGGGCGCTTGGCCTGTTCGGCCGCGACCCGGGTCTGATCGGTGGCATTGTGAGTACGGGCTGTTATCTCATCGTGGGTGCGGCACGGCCGCACAGGTGCTACTCGGCTGGGCTTCGTCCAGCCGCCGAAGTTCATTGCAGAAGGCATGATCCGTTACCACTCGACGGGAGTTCATCGCATGGCCACGCACACCCATCTCGGGCACATCTTCCACATCGCCGGCACACCGAAAGTGACCGAAGCCGCGGCCGCCCTGGTATCGATTCCCGACGGCGCCCTGGTGCTGGACGACGGCGGGCGAATCGTGTTCTGCGGTGACCGAGCCGAGATCCCGTCGGATTACGAGTCCGGCACCGTGCACGACCACAGGCCCGGCTTTCTGCTGCCGGGGTTCGTCGACACCCACATCCACTTCCCGCAGACCTACGCCGGCGACTCCTACGGCGGCGGTCAGCTGCTGGAATGGCTGACCCTGTGCATGTTCCCGTCGGAGACGAAGTTCGCCGACCCGGAGTTCGCGCAGCAGGCGGCCGTCGAGTTCACCAACCGGCGCATCTCGGCGGGCACCACGGCCGCCATGGTGTTCGGGTCGGCGTTCCCACATGCGCAGGACGCGTTGTTCACCGAGACGCAGAAGGCCGGTCTGCGGATCGTCAGCGGCCGCGGAATTCAGACCGTCGGCGGCGAAACCGCTCAGCCGCTGATGACCTCCGAAGAGGACGCGATCCGGCTCACCCGCGAGGAGATCGAGAAATGGCACGGCGCCGACACCGGCGATGTCGCCACGGCGTTGCTACACGTGGCAATCATCCCGCGGTTCTCGCTGTCGGTGACCCCCGAGACCCTGAAGAATCTCGGAGAACTCTACGAAGAGGTCCGGGACCGCGGGGTGTACGTGCACTCGCACCTCAACGAGAACAATCGGCCCGGCACCGGCGAGGTCGACTCGACCAAAGAGACCTATCAGGTGAATTCATACCTGGACACGTACGACGGGAAGTTCCTGCCCGGCTCGGAAGTGGGCGGGAAGAGCCTGCTGGGCCGACGCACCATCCTCGCGCACTGCGTGCACTGTCAGGATGTCGAGCTCGAACGGATGGCCGAGACCGGCACGTCCGTCTCGCACTGCCCGATCTCGCAGCTGTTCCTGGGATCCGGAACGATGCCGTGGAAGCGCACCGTCGCGTCGGGC
Organism: Rhodococcus sp. IEGM 1351; assembly: GCF_030056875.1. Taxonomy (NCBI): domain Bacteria; kingdom Bacillati; phylum Actinomycetota; class Actinomycetes; order Mycobacteriales; family Nocardiaceae; genus Rhodococcus; species Rhodococcus sp. IEGM 1351. Next base: position 126,717 of record NZ_JASHKU010000023.1, read on the forward strand.
GTCAATATCTCGGTGGGAACCGATTTCGGCGGCGGCGACGAATGGCTGATTCCCCGGGTGCTCGGCGACGCGTTCAAGGTGCACATCACCGAGGCCGGTGACGACGGGGTGTCGATGCATCCGGCCGAGATGCTGTTCGTCGGCACCCTCGGCGGCGCCCGGGCACTGGACATGGAGAACCGGTTCGGCAATTTCGACGTGGGTAAGGAAGCCGACTTCGTCGTCGTCGACCCGTCCGGCACGCCTGCGCTCGACGGCCTGCTGCGCAACGCCGTTCGCGCCGCCGATCCCGATCTGGCCCGCGATCAGACCCTGTTCGCGTTGCTGATGGGGATACGCGACACGTCCATCTCCGAGGTCTACGTCGCAGGCCGAAAAGCCAAGGCGTCCTAGACGGGTGGTTCCCCGCGACCGCCGGACGACCTCACGGTCGACCGGCGGTCACGGCTAGGGGTTCACCGACGAATGGTGGTTGGCAATCAGCCACTTTCCGTCTTCGTACCGATAGACCCACGTCACCCTGGCCGCCACATCTTGACCGTTGGCGTTGATGACCCAGCGGCCCACGTTGTAGGCGAGGTTGCAATCCGAATACTTGAAACTTTCTTCCATGCGGGCGATGGGATCGGCCTTGATCAGGTTGACGAAATACTCCGTTATCTTCTCCGGAGTGTCGGCGATAGGCACCGACAGGGTCGGCAGCAGCACCGCATCCGGCCGGTACAACGCGGCGACCCTGCTCGCGTCACCGCTTTCCAGTGCGTCATTCCAACTCGTGAAGAGCGCATCCAGTTCACTGTCTGTCGCGCGCACGCAATTGTCTTCGGAGTCAGAGGAACTGACCGAGGAACAGGCGACCGCCGAAATTGCCAACGCGAGAATCGCAAAGCCCAAGCCGAACGGTGTGGTATTCATACCAACCTCCGCGGAGAAAGGCGCCTACGGGAATTGACCCGCTAACCGATAAAGCGTAACTCCGGGACCTGGCTCTGCGGATCGGATCAGCGCACGTCGACCCACGCACGGGATGCGACCGATGCCGTGATGGCGTCGAGAGCTTCGGCCGCGGCCACGGCGTCGGCGATCGTTGCGCCCCGGGGCTTTCCGTCGACGATCGAGGCGATGAAGTTGTTCCCCTCGATGACCTTGAGGTCGTCGTAGCTCATCGAGGACGCGGAACCCGGCTGGAAACGGGCATACGCTCCTGCGTCGGGGCCCACCCACACCGTGGTGATCGACTGGTCCTGGTATTTGCTCCCGAGGCTCGTTCCGAGTTCGTTCATCCGGCGGAAGTCCCAGTACACCGCACCCTTGGTGCCGTGGATTTCGAACCCGTAGTTGTTCTGCTCGCCGACGGCCACGCGACTCGCGTCCAGCGTTACCCGTCCGCCGGACGACAGGCGAACCAGCGCGCTGACGAAGTCGTCGTTCTCCACCGGCCCCAATTTGCCGCCCGTCGCGCGCGCATGCCCGCTGGTGGCACCCGTCGGGACAGCGCGCTGGGGGATGAAGATCGCGGTGTCGGCCACGACTGCGTCGATGTCGCCGAGCAGGTACCGGACCAGGTCGACACCGTGCGAGGCAAGGTCTCCCAGAACGCCCGACCCACCGCGCGCGTTCTCGTAACGCCAGCTCAGCGCCCCGTCCGGATGCGCGGCGTAGTCGCTGAGGAAGCGGAATCGCGAGTGCGTGATGGTGCCCAGTTCGCCCGACGCGATGAGGTCGTGCGCCATCGCGACGGCGGGTGCGTTGCGGTAGTTGAATCCGACGGTCGACTGGACGCCCGCCTTCTCGACGGCGGCGGCCACTGCCTTCGCATCCTCGGATGACAGCCCGACCGGCTTCTCGATCCAGATGTGCTTGCCCGCCTCGGCCATCGCGACACCGATCTCGCGGTGTAGGAAGTTCGGTGCGGTGATGCTGACTGCGTCGATGTTCTGGTCGGCGGCGATGTCACGCCAGTCGGTCAGCGCTACGCCGAACCCGAATTGGGCGGCGGCCTCCTCGGCGCGGCCAGGTACCTCGTCGGCGACGGCGCCCAGACGGATCGGCGGCGCTTCCGGGAAGTGGTGGCGCTGACGGAGATATGCGTTCGTGTGCACTCGGCCCATCCAGCCGAATCCGGCGACGGCTACTGCGATTTCGGTGGGGTTGACGTTGGTCAAGATCGACTCCGGAACTGATCGGGCGGCGTGTGTCTCTACGACAGTGCTGCGCGCCGGGAGCGAAGTCAATCATTTGTGCTGACAAAGTGGCTCTCGAGGTGATTTTGATGGCTTTCCGACCTACTCGAACCTCACACCACCCTGCGCGGAGGGGACCGCTGAAAGCCCGACCAGCGGTCCCCTGCCGTGAGCCGGTGACCCTCACCCGGATCAACCAGCGCACTTCCGTCAGCGGCTACGCACCCGCGCGTCGCACCAGTGCCGGTACGCCGGCGTCGACCCGAACCATCCACTGATCCAGCGACTCGAACATCTCGTCCCCCGATGCTCCACCGGGAACAGAGAGTTCATGCAACGCTTGGCCTTCCGAAGGAACAAGCGAAACCTGAGGCGGAACGTCCTCACCCGATGCCGGGCCCGACGCCACGTCCGCAGTTCGCAGGACAGCGGCGAGAATGCTGCCCTGTTCGTCCGCCAGGACCTGCATCTGGGAAACCCGTGGTGATTCCTGTGTCGTCATGCGAGGACGCCTCCTTCCAGATGGAACCACACGCCCGAAGTGGAGCTGTTGTGAATGCCGAGCACGTAGTACTGCTTGCTGGGGCCGCCGAACACCGGTGCGTTGGCGGTGCCCTGCCACTGCGTCATCAGGATCTTCGTGCCACCACCACCCTGGCTGGCATCGAGTCTCGCAGTCGCCAACTGTGGCCCCTTCCAGATGTCTCCAAACGAGAAGGAGAATTGATTCGCCTGCCCAGCGGCGAGAAAAAGCCCCTGAGGGGTTGTCGACCAAGCCATTTCGGTGTCCTTTCGTCGAATCACGAATGCGATACAGGACCGACCGTATGAGGAGATTCGACAGTTGAACCGAGTAGTCGACTACTCGAAATCTCTCGGCCGAGGGCCTGACCGGTCGACGCATCGATCGAGCGAACACGGAAACGAGCAACGGTCAGGTGGTCAGTTTCCGTTGCCGGTTCGCTGCCCGCCGGATCTGAAGGATCCGTACACCGCCGACGAGCGCCATGATCACCGCGCCCGCGATGGCCGCGAACAGCAGGGTGACACCGAGCGGGACCGTGAACTCCCAGACGAACAGTTCCAGGACGACGCTGTCGAGGTTCTGCAGGATGAACACGAGAAGCAGGACCAGGACGAGGATGCCGATGACCAGACCAGTCCAGGTCGCCCCGGTACGGGTGTGCTTGATCCCCTTGCCTCTCGCCACGTCCGACGGCACCCCGGAACCCGCGTCGTGGGGACGCGGGTCGGAGGACGGCACCTCACCACCAGGCGGGTGTCCTGTCGGGAGACCGGATCCGGAGTTCGGTGTTTCGTCCGTTGGCGGCAACATGAGACCCGATTACCCAGGCCGTCACCCCACCAACCGGGTCGGGGCTGTTCCCTCGGGCGCGTCGGGTTGTCGATCATCGTGGTGTAATCGCCGGGGGCAGGTAACGGTCGATCAAATCCTGGATGGGATCCGGCGCCACCTGCGGCGGGGGTGACACCGGGTCCTGCGCGAAGGCACCGAGCACGTCGCTGGTGTGCTGTTCGGCGGTGCCGTACGTGTTGGCCGATACCGAGAAATCAGGCCCGAACGACGCAGAAGCGACAACACTGGGCCCGTAGTCCGACCAGCCCCATTTGGTTCCGGTCACCGACGGCAGCCGCCCGGTGCCCCAGTTCTGATGGGTTCCGTCGGCGGCGGCGGGGGCCGCGGTGGCCATCCACTCCAGAATCTGGCTGTCCGGATCGATGGTCTTCTTCGCCTCGAGAAACGTCACGGTGTCCGCGGTGCTGGTCACCGCGTCGCCCCAGAATCCGGATCCCCGGGTACTGGTGAGCCGATACTCGGCGGCGATCACATCGATCGACTGCGGGTACTTGGCGTACGCCTGCGAGGCGGCGTTGTCGTCGCTGTCACGGATCATCCGCTGCCCGAGCGCGAGCTCCTCGGGCGAGCCGTCGCCGTGCCGGAGCAGGTAGTCGGCTACATACAGTTTCACGATGGACAATCCCGGCCTGGCTTCCCCCTGATTCGCCGTCCCGACGCGGGTTCCGCTCGGGGTGTGCATGAACGACAGCGCGGTCCGCCCCGGCACCTCGTCGATCCTGTCGGGCGTCGGCGCCGAGTGAGCCGTCATTCCGGACGCGAACGCGACGAGCCCGGCTACCAACAGCGACAGCGCGGAGCGACACACCCACCTGTTCATACCGCGCGAGTACCCGGTTCCACCGGGCTCAGCCGTCCCGGTCACCGGAAATCTGGTTCCTACGGTGTCGGTGTCCCGAGTCGGTGCGCCGATCGGCACCGTCGGTGCACACTGAACTCAGCCCCGCGGCCCGGATCGGTGCTCTTACCGGAACCGCGGAGGCGGTGCAGGAGGACCGGATGTTCCACCGCGGCGAGCACGCCGTCACCGACGCTCCCACGCTCGACGAGGACCTGCTCGTCGAGCCCGTAGCCCGCCGCCGCCCGTGGGTCGAATTCTTCGCGTCCACGCCCGGACGGCTGTCCATGCTGGGGATCGCGCTCATCGCCGCGGTCATCGCGGCGGGCGCGATCACCTCGGCGGCGGTCGGCGCGCGGCAACAGCGCGTCGAGACACTGCGCACCCACACCGAGCCCCTGGCAAACGCCGCCCAGGCCCTCTACAGCTCGCTGTCGATCGCCGATGCCGCCGCTATCACGTCCTTCATCTCCGGTGGCGGTGGTGTCGAGTCGTCTACCGGCGCGGAGCAGTTCACCCAGGCGATCGGGGACGCGTCGAACGCGCTTGTCACGGCGACCAACGGGGTGTCGTCGCAGGACGCCGAATCGCTGGCACTGCTGTCGGACGTGGTGCGCGACCTCGCCGAGTACTTCAACCTCGTGGCCACGGCTCAGGCGAACGACCGGGCCGGCAACCCGGTCGGGGTGGCGTATCTGGCCGATGCGTCCGCGCTCATGCAGGACACCATCCTCCCGTTGGCGGAGCGACTCTACGTCCATCAGGCCGAGGCGGTCGCCGAGACCCAGACGCACACCGCCCAGCTGCCCGCGGCCGCCTTCACGGTGACGGCGGCCGCCCTCGTCGCCCTCGTCCTCGCCCAGCTGTACCTCATCCGGAAGAGCAAACGCCGGTTCAACCCAGGCCTCGCTGTCGCCACCCTGCTGATGGCCGGGCTTCTGTTGTGGCTGATCGCCGGAAGCCTGGTGTCGACATCGGCGAGTGAACACGCGAGAACCGAAGGAACGCAACCCATCAACGCGGTTGCCCGCGCTCGCATCCTGGCGCAGCAGGCCCGCGCCGACGAAACTCTCGCCATCCTGCAACGCGGGTCCGACACCCAGTCGGAAGTCGACTACGCGCGGCACTCCCAGGCCTTGTCCGACGAGCTCACCCGGCAGCTGGAGAGCTCGCATGGTCGCGCCGCCGAGCAACACCTCCGCGACGCCGTGACGGCTCGCGACGGCTGGCTGGCCGCGCACCGGGACATCGAGGGCGCCCTCGAGCGCGGTGACTACCCGACAGCTGCGGCGATCGCCGCCGGATCCGGCTCGGGCACATCGTCGACGCAGTTCGCCGCCCTGGACGAGTCCCTCAGGAACGCGATCGAGCGACTCCGCAACGACGAGGCCAGCGCGGTGACGGACGTCTACCGGTCGATGTCGGCACTGGCAGTCGGTAGCATGATTATTGGCGTGTCCTGCGGATTCGCCGTCGGCGGGGGAATCTGGCCGCGATTGAACGAGTACCACTGATGACACAGGTGAGGCTTTCGAGACCGGTGGCAAGACGGTGCGCCCGGCACCTCGTCGGCGTTCTTGCCGTCGCTGTCCTCGCCGGCTGCGCCGCACCCGACCCTCTCACCCCGCCCATCACGGGCACCTACACCGCACGACCGATGACGGAAGGCGCACAGATCATCCCGCCCACGAACAGTCCGCCGCCTGAACCGCCGCTCCCCGAGTCGTGCGGGTCGCTCGCGAGCCTGCGACCCGGCCCGCAGCCCCCGCCCGGGCAGATGCCGCCCGGGGGATCACTCGCCGAGATCGCGGGACGGGGCCGGTTGATCGTCGGCGTCGACCAGAACACCAATCTGTTCAGCTTCCGAGACCCGACCACGGGCACCCTGCAGGGGTTCGACATCGATGTGGCGAAGGAGATCGCCCGGGACATCTTCGGCGATCCGACCAAAATCGAGTTCCGGCTGCTCACCTCCGCCGGCCGGTTCTCCGCACTCGAGAACAATGACGTAGACGTCGTCGTCCATGGCTTTTCGATCACGTGTGAACGTGCACAACTCGTCGGCTTCTCCACCGAGTATGTCCGCGCCTTTCAACGCATTCTGGTCCCTCGGGGTTCCGACATCGCCGGACCGGCGGACCTGGCCGGAAAGCGGGTCTGCACCTTCATCGACACCACGTCGCTTGGCACCGTCCAACGGGTCGCGCCGGACGCCACGATCATCGCGGTCCCCGACTGGGACGACTGCCTGGTCACCATGCAGAAGAAGCAGGCCGACGCGACCAGCACCTCCGACTCGATCCTCGCCGGACTCGCTTCCCAGGACCGGAATCTTCAGATCGTGGGGCCACGGCTGGAGGCAGAAGAGCACTGGGCGATCGGTGTCAACAAGGGCAGGGAAGATCTGGTGCGGTTCGTCAACGGCACCCTCGACCGACTACGTGCAGACGGCACGTGGACGAGCATCTACGACCGGTGGCTAGCGGCCCCGCTCGGACCCGTCGCGGGCCCGCCCCCACCTACCTATCGTGATTGAGGGGCATGAAACGTCGGGCGCCGTCTCGAACCGCGCATATCCCTCGTCGATGACGATGCGGGAGACGCACTCTTCAACAAAATATGAAAATACTGGCCACCCTTGGTGCGTGACAATTCCGATGATCGCACCCGAATTCGCATGCGCATATCAGTGGCGGTCGAATCATTCCGCGCTTCACTAGCGCATTTCGGGTCAACTGTTCCTCCACTAGGTCACGATGTCGACTCTCTTCGCCCAGGCTGCGAGCTGGTGCGCCCGAGTCCTCGCGACGGCGTGCAGCCGCGGTCGAAGCACATACATACTGATCAGACCGGCGGCCCGGCTGCCCCCAGGCGAGCCGGGCCACCGCTGTCCCGAATTGCTCCGTCGGTCAGCCGAGGCCGATGCCGCCGCCGAAGGTGACACTCAGCCAATTCAGGAAAATTCACGGGGTCTTCTCTTACTCCATTCATCGCGTTCGCGATCGCGGAACGTTTCACCAAACCCGAATGTTCTCACATGATGAAATTTAACAACCGTCCATATTGATCCGAATAATGTATCAATTCGTTCACGTGCATGGTGAGCAATCAGAGGGGCCGCTGGACTACAGGGGACACATCACGCGGCCGCGGGTGCGGGAATCACCTTCGAGCGTCTGGGGCGGGTCGGTTCTCCGGGCGGGGGTGGGCCCGGGCCCAGGCGGCGTAGCGGGCGGCGAGGGGGGCGGCGGTGAGTCCGTGCGCCAGGACGGAGAGTGCGATCGTGATGACCGCGGTGGTCAGGAGTAGTTCTTCGTGGGGTAGCTCGCCCGGTTCTTCGACGATGAGGATGGCGAAGACGATGGTGGCGAGGCCGCGGGGCCCGAACCAGCCGAGAAAGGCCAGGGTCGGGGCGCGTGGGTGGGTGCCGACAAGGGACAGTGCGACGGGGATCATCCGGACGACGGTCAGGCTCACGACGGCGTACCCGAGCACGGCCCAGGAGAGACTCCCGAGTGCGGGACCGAGCAGCACGGCGCCGAAGACGATGAAGGTCACGGCGCTGAACAGGTCACCGGTCTCGTCGATCATGTGCCCGGCGTCGTCGTCGACGTCGGCGCGGCGCCGGAGTGCGCCGAAGGTCAGTCCGCCGACGAACGCGGCGATGAATCCGGAACCGCCCAGCGGCACGGCGGCGGTGTAGGCGAGCAGTGCTGCGGTCACCGGCACGGTGTGCGCCCACAGCGGGTCGAGGGCGTGGCGCCGACCGGCCGTCACCAGGACCGTGGCGGCGAGTACGCCTGCCACGACCCCGGCGACGACCCCGTATCCGATCTGCTCGGTGACCAGACGGGCGGCCGCACCATCGCCGATCGCGCCCGCTTCGGCTTGCGCGATCGCGAGCACGATCAGGAACAATGGCACACAGATACCGTCATTGAGGCCGCTTTCGACGTTCAAGCCCTGGCGTATCCGCATCGGCAGCACGGGGAGGGTGACCACGGCCTGACCGAGCGCGGCGTCGGTGGGGGCGAGGATCACCGCGAGCAGCAACGCCTCGGGCCAGGCGAGATCGCCGAGCACGATCGCGGCGGCACCGAATCCGGCCGCGATGGTCAGCGGCAGACCGATACCGAGAAGTCGCGCAGGTAAGGAGATCTCGGTGCGGAGTTCGGCCAGGTCGACGTGTGCAGCGTCGGAGAACAGCACCAACGCCAGGGTCACCTCGGCGAGCAGTTTGACGATCTCGGCGGTGGCGTGCACGTCGACCACGCCGGCCGCCTCCACGCCGAGCAGGAGCCCGGTGACGGTGAAGACGATCGGGGCGGTGATCGGCGTGCCCGCAACGCGCCGGGAGATCGCCGCGAAGCCGAGCAGGACCACGGCGATCGCGGGCAGCGCCCACGTCATGGCGGCCACGCCTCACACCCGGTCGATATCGCCGTGGCGCGAGGCCGGGTCGTGAGGCCGCAACCCTCGATTCGCATGATGAATCCCCTGTCCCATCGTCGTCCTCACAGGTTGCGGAAATGCCTGTCGCACTGTTCGTTGTCGCTAGCCGTTCATCTCGCCAGTCGATATGGCCGTGCGGCTCGGTCTCTGTCGGGGTGCCAGGTCGAGACGGCCCAGATCACCACGGCGTTGAGGGCGATGATCGTGATCGCCCACATGGGGTAGTAGGGCAACCAGAGGAAGTTGACGATGATCGAGATTGCGCAGATCACCATGGCGCCCCCTCGCGCCCAGGTGGCACCGGTGAACAGCGCGATTCCGGCGGCGGTGACGATCGCGCCGAGAACCAGGTGGGTCCACCCCCATGCGGTGAGGTCGAATTGGTAGGTGTAGTCGACTCCGGTGACGATTACCTCGTCCTTGGAGATCGCGGACAGGCCCTGGAGTAGCTCGAGGACACCGACGGTGACCAGCAGAACCGCCCCACCCATCGCGGACCCTTGCGCCACACCGCGTTCGACCACAGATTCCTCGGACATGACCGTTTCCCTTCCCGGGCAACGCGTGAAGTTTCCGGCGAACTCCATTGTCCTCCGGCCGGGCCGGTGATGACGGCACTTCGCGGGACACGGGCCCGCAGAGTTGTCTCCAGGACCAGAAGCAGGGGGACGACCCCCACGCGTGATGGATTCCAGCACGGACCGCCGGATCTCCGGTCATCTCGGAACGTCTATGTAGCGGTTGCGCCTCGGGGTTGATCGTCGGCGTCGGGTAAGGGGCGTCGGCAGATTTCGTGGGCTTCGTCGGCCGAGAGGCCGAACATGCGCAAGAGGTCCTCGGTGACCTGGTCGGTGTCCTCCGCGTCGTCACGTTCGGGGTGGTCGTGCAGCAGTTGACCCAGACACAGTGCGGCCCCCGCTGTGATTGTCAGGGCCAGTTCGGGATCGCGCACGTTGAACCGGCCCGCACGGGCAGCTGCCTCGATGTCTCGGCGAGCTCTCGGCGCCAGACCTTTGTCCGAGCTGACCAGACTCGGCCCGTCGCGGAGCAGTACTTTGCTCAGTTCGGGATTCCTGCGATGCAGGCGTCCGGTCAGACGGAAGCTCTGCGCAAAGATCTGGGCAGGGTCGTCCAGATCTGCGGTCAGTTCGTCGAGCACCGCGCCGTGGCGGTCGAGGGCCTCCTCCACTGCCGCATGGAAGAGCTCCTCCTTGGTCTGAAAGTGGTTGTAGAACGACCCCATTCCGACATCTGCGGCCTGGGTGATCTCGAGAATCGGGGCGGTCAGCTTCCCTGCCGCCATGAAGGACTGGGCTGCGCGTACGAGTGCGGCGCGGGTACGCGCCTTGCGCCGTTCCAGGCGGTTCGGTGCATCGGCGATCTGCTCGGTCATGCCTGCGTGCCCTTCTCCTGATCCGTCTGACCCTCCCCCACACTACCCGCGCGTCATCAATATTGACGAATTCCTCAAATTCGGCAACTACTCCACTCCGCGAGCAGTCGCCACATACGGTCCAGCCTAAGAGCGTGTCTCATGTGGGGTGCCTCTCTGTTTGTCAAGCGGCCCTTGCGGAGTG
>NZ_JASHKU010000024.1:0-131624 GCF_030056875.1 Rhodococcus sp. IEGM 1351
CGACATCGCCATCGACCAGGGCGGCTGCTTCGAGGACTCACGTCCCACCACCCACTCCGAACCCACCTACCAGGTCCACGACTCCGTCTTCTACTGCGTCGCCAACATGCCCGGCGCCGTCCCCCGCACCTCCACCTACGCCCTCACCAACGCCACCCTCCCCTACGTCGCCGCCCTCGCCGACAAGGGCTGGAAAGAGGCCACCGCGACCGACCCCGGACTCGCCGCAGGACTGTCCACCCACGACGGACAACTGCTCTCCGAAGAGGTGGCCGCCGCCCACGGCTACACCGCTCACACGCCGGCCGCCTAGCCCTCCGCCGGGGTGTGCGGACGCACCGCACCCCTGTACGGCCACAACATCATCGGCCGCTCGCGACGACACCACCGGAATCGATCTGGGCGATGACCCGCGCCGCCTCGGGCCGCCCCCTCGATGTCGACGTCGATGCCGGGGTCCGGTCGCGGCCGCGATCACCGAAGGAGTGCACATGACAATTCCCGACCACCAGCACCTGACGAACACGAGTACGCACCCGAGTCAACTCGCGACTCCCGAGCCGGAGGGCTACGCCCGAGGGTTGAGTTCGCGGACGATTCAAATGATCGCGATCGGCGGGGCGATCGGCACCGGCCTGTTCTACGGATCGGGCGGCGCGATCGCACAGGCGGGTCCCGCGTTGATCCTGTCCTACCTCGCCGCGGGCCTGGCGATTTTCGTGGTCATGCGGGCACTGGGCGAGTTGCTGACCTACCGACCGGTCTCCGGCAGTTTCGCCGAGTACGCCCACGAGTTCCTCGGCCGGTTCGCCGGGTTCGCCACCGGCTGGACCTATTGGGCGGTGTGGGTGAGCACCTGCATGGCCGAGATCACCGTCGCCGGCAAGTACATCGAGTACTGGTTCGACATCCAGCCGTGGATCACCGCCCTGGTCGTGCTGACCGTGCTGTTCGGTGCGAACTTGATCTCGGTGCGGCTGTTCGGGGAGGCCGAGTTCTGGTTCTCCGCAATCAAGATCACCGCGATCGTCGGCATGATCCTGATCGGGATCGGGGTGCTGACCATCGGATTCGGTCACGCCGCCCACCCGTCCGTGACCAACCTGTGGGCCGACGGCGGGGTCTTCCCGCACGGTTTCGGCCAGTCCCTGATGACCCTGCAGATCGTGCTGTTCGCCTACGTCGGCGTCGAACTCGTCGGGGTGACCGCCGGGGAGGCGCGTGACCCCAAGAAGACGCTGCGCAAGGCAATCAACACCCTTCCGGTCCGCATCGGCCTGTTCTACATCGGTGCGCTGCTGGTGATCATGTCCGTCGCCAGTTGGCGCAACTTCCAGTCAGGGAAGAGCCCGTTCGTCGAAGTCTTCGAGCAGATCGGAATCCCGGCAGCGGCGGGCATCATCAATTTCGTGCTGCTCACCGCCGCACTGTCCTCGTGCAACTCGGGGATCTACTCCACCGGCCGGATGCTGCGCAGCCTGTCGCTGCGCGGGGAGGCACCCGCCAGGGTCGGCACCCTCAGCTCCCGCGCGGTGCCGTTCACCGGAATCAGCCTCTCCGCGGGTGTCATGGTCCTCGGCGTCGTCGTCAACGCCGTCTCCCCCGACAAGGCCTTCACCTACATCACCTCGGTGTCCACCGTCGGCATCATCTTCGTCTGGGCCGTCATCCTGGTCTGCCACATGATCTACCGGTCCCGCGTCACCGACGGCACCCTGCCGGCCAGCGACTACCGCCTACCCGGCGCACCGGTCACCACCCCCCTCGCCCTCGGGTTCCTCGGCCTGGTCGTGGTCCTGCTGTTCTTCACCGACAGCGGACGCACCGCGCTGGCGGTCGGCGCCGTCTGGGTGGGGTTGGTCTGCGTCGGCTACGCCGCCCTGACTCGACTGGCACCAGCAGGACGCGGCGGCTCCAGCAGCCAGCATGCCGCCGAACAGGGCACCCGATCCGGGGGCACGCAATGATCCCGGCCCGGCAGGCGGTATCCGGCGTGCCCGCCCCGTAGTCGGAAGCCGTCATCGACCTCGACGCGATCGCCCACAACATCCGGATCCTGCGCGAACACGCCGGTAACGCCGGTCTGATGGCCGTCGTCAAGGCCGACGGATACAACCACGGCGGCGCAGCCGTCGCCGCGGCAGCGCTGGCCGCCGGAGCCCGCGAGATCGGTGTCACCACCATTGCGGAGGCGCTGCAGCTGCGCCGGGCCGGCATTGCGGCGCCAATCCTGTGCTGGCTGAACACCCCCGAGGTCGACTACCGAGGCGAACATCGAGATCGGGGTCCCCTCCACCACGCATCTGCTCGCCATCGCCGCGGCCGCCTCCGCGATAGGGAAACCCGCGACGATCGCGATCAAGGTAGACACCGGACTCAACCGCAACGGCGCCTCACCCGAGGAATACCCCTTGCTGCTCGACGAACTCATCCGGCTCACCCGCGAGGGCACGGTCCGGCTGCACACGATCTTCTCCCATCTCGCCCACGCCGATGAGCCGGGCAACCCGGTCCTCGACAGCCAACGCCAGCGATTCCTCGACGCGATTGCGACGGCGCAGGCGCGCGGACTCGAACCGGAAGTCGTGCACCTGGCGAACTCGGCGGCCACCCTCACCCGACCAGACCTGCATTTCGATCTGGTCCGACCGGGAATCGCCGTCTACGGGCTGACACCGATCCCCGAACTGGGGACCTTCGGGCTGATCCCGGCGATGACGGTCCGGACGCGGGTCGCGTTGGTCAAGGAGGTCGCGGCCGGCGAGGGAGTGTCCTACGGGCACGGCTGGATCGCCCCGCGCGACACCGTCGTTGCCCTGCTGCCCGCCGGCTACGCCGACGGAATCCCGCGCGCTCTCGGCGGGAAGTTCGACGTGCTGCTCGGTGGCGTCCGACGGCCGGGAATCGGCCGGGTGTGCATGGACCAGGTGGTCGTGGACCTCGGCCCGGACGGCGGCGGCGTCCGGGAAGGCGACCACGCCGTGTTCTTCGGCAACGGCCGACGCGGCGAACCCGTCGCACAGGACTGGGCCGACCCACTCGGCACCATTCACTACGAGGTGGTCACCGGACTGCGAGGGCGGATCATGAAGCGATACATCGGCGGTGGCTGAGGCCGGCCACCAGTTGCTGGTTCGGCAGTGTGATCAGGCGTCCAGGTTCACGAGGGCGCTGGACTACCTCTCGGAAGGCCTCGGGGGTGAGGGCGCCGATCGGTGAGCCTGGCTTCCGTGCTGGCGCGGACGCGTTCGATGACGGTCAGCTCGGGCAGGACCACCGGATGCCGAAGTTCCTGGGTTCCTCGACGGCGACGAGAAAGTGCAGGTAGGGGCGGACGTGGTCGGATCCGGTGCCGATGGTGGTGTTCACAGGTTGCCTTTCCGGGTGGCTTGGCGTGGTCGGAGGGGACGCAGGACGTCATGCCGGACAATGAGATTCAAGTATTCTCCGCGGCCCCAAGGCCGCCTGGAGATCCTCCGTCCCGCCCGTCGTTTCCGACCGAGCGCCCTGTGCGCGCGGTTCGTCGGAATTGTGACCGCATCCCGGGGGATGATCACCTCATGGAACGTGCGGAGGCCGGAAGCCACGGGACGCTGATGACGTTCGACCAGTTCGCGGATATCTTCCGGGACGTCGCCAGCCTCGGTGTCGTCAGAGACGATTTTCACCGGTTCGACGACGTCGTCACCGCGAAACTCTACGACCTGATCCTCGTCGCACAGGAGAGCGCGGCAGCCCAGCACCGGCACGTCGTCGAACCCACCGACCTGCCGATCACCCGAGGGTTACAGGAGAACATCGGATTGTTCCGCGAGCTCGGCCCCGGCCTCCGGGTAGACCCGATCGTCAAGCGACTGTCCGACTACCCGCCCCTCGACGGCATCCTCGCAACCGAAACTCGATCGGGGCTCCCCGACATCACCGGCGGACTCAGCGTCGCCCTCGCGCGCACCTTCCGCACCGTCTACCCCGAGTTGAGAACCGTGCGGGCGCGAACCACGCACTGGTCGGTGATCAGTACCCTCGTCGACCTCTATCTCTGACCTCCCAACCACGGCAGGCCACTGTCTCTTCATGCATTCGGAACACACCCCGGGGTGCAGAAATCCACCCCTGGAGGGATGGCCGCCCACCCCTTCAGGGGGCGTTGCCGGCCCCCAGTTCCGGCGAAGACTGGTGTTCGCCCACAAGGGACGCGGAAATTCACACACCACACTCAGGAGCAACGCAATGAACTCGACGAAGACACGCATCGCCGCAGTAGCCGCAACGGGCGCCGCCCTCGGACTGGGAATGTTCATGGCCCAGAGCGCGACTGCCGTCGCCGCACCCGCGCAGTCGACGTTCCCGCAAGTCGTCTCCCCCGAGTCCGGACTCTCTCCCTACAAGGTCGACGTCAGGGACCGTATCGGCTGCGCGAACGCATGGCCCATGGTCGCCTGCGACGCCCCCGACGAGGACGTGCCCCCGCAGGTGACCCTCGTCGAACCCGGCACCACCCTGGTCGAGCCCGGCGGCACATCCCTCTACGGACCCGCCGCCGCTTCCGTGAACTCCCAGCAGGCCGCCACCATCCACCAGGTCAACTACCCTCTCGAGCCCGACGACGGAGTGATCTCCCACTCGCTCGATCCGGACATGCCCTGGATGTGACATACGTTCGTGGCTGATTCACTCAGGATCTCCAGCAGAGTCTCACGGCCGCCGGTGCCATTGGCCCCGGCGGCCGAGACGTGTGCGATGACGTGTGCCTTCCGCATCTCGGAGTATTTAGAGAGACGAACCATCGATGACATCCGAATCCATGAGGTGGAGGATGAAACAGACCGGTCTCGCTCTGATCGTGGAACGGGTCTCGTTGTGACGGGTCGTTTCAAGCGAATCGACTTCTCCGCAGTTCCCGAGTGAACGTGAGGCGGCCGAGATGACGGCAGAAAACGTGATGGGCGCACAGAGCGCCGATCAAGAATGTGAAGACTGCGGCTACAAACCGGAACTGAAGCGAACTCTGGGCTCCTTTCAGGTGTTCGCTGTCTCGTTCGCGTTCATCTCGGTGGCGGTCGGGATCTTCGGCACCTACGACGACGTGCTTCGAGACGCGGGGCCGGTGGGGATCTGGCTCTGGGTCATCGTGGCGTTGGGGCAGACCCTCGTTGCGCTGGTGATCGCCCAGTTCGCTGCCCGAATCCCACTCAGCGGCTCCTCCTACCAATGGGCCTCACGGCTGGCCAACCCGAAAGTCGGCTGGTTGTTCGGTTGGCTGACCTTCTGTTACCTGGCGCTCGGCGTGGTGACGGTCGACAATGCGATGGCAAGCAGCGCCCTCATGCCACTGTTCGGCATGCAGCCCGACGAGGGCACGGCGCGCATGATCACGCTCGTCGTGGTCCTTGTTCAGGCGGTGCTCGTCGTGTTCTCCACGCGCCTCGTCGGCTTGATCACGTCGGGCGCGGTGGGGCTCGAACTGGTGATCGTGGTGGTGCTGGCGATCGGGCTCTTCGTCGCTGTCGCAATCTCGGGCGAGGGCTCGGTCGGCAACCTCACCTCGCGCGGTATCACCGAGGGCGCCCCCAACTATTTCGCTGTCGGCGGCGGGTTGATGGCTGCGATGATCATGGGGCTCGCCACACTCGTCGGCTTCGACTCCGCGGCGAATATGGCTGAGGAGGCCAAGGATCCGTTTCGCAGCGTCCCGCGCGCGATCGTGGGATCGGTCGTGGCGGCGGCGGTGCTGGGACTGGTGTTCCTGATCGCGCTCACGATCGCGATCAAAGATATCCCCCGGGTGAGCGACAGCGACACGCCGGTGGCGGCGATCCTGCGCGATCAGCTGGGTCCGGTGATGGAGAGGTCGCTGCTGGTCGCGATCGCGTTCGCATTCTTCGGCGCCGGGATGGTGACCCTGGCCACCTGCTCGCGGATGGTGTTCGCGATGTCGCGCGACGCACGTTTCCCTGCTCACCGGCTGATGCGCCGAGTCAATCCGCGCACGCAGACACCCATTCCGGCGACCATCCTGATCGTCGTCGTGGGGGTCGTCCTCATGGCCGTGCTGCCGGGTGGCGCCCTGCTGGAGTTGCTCACGGTAGGGACGGTCATCTCGGCAGTTCTCTACGGCGCGATAATCGTCCTCTATCTGGCGGTGCGGAGACGACTGGATCGGAAGGCGGGTGCGTTCGATCTCGGGCGCTTCGAGTTGCCGGTCGCGATCAGCGCGCTGGTGTGGTCGGCTGTCGTGTTGTTCGTGATCGTCTCGCCCTCGACTGCTTTGACCTCGATCCTCATTGCGGTCGGCTTGCTCGTCGCAGGCGGGTTGTACTTCGGCTACCTGTTGATATTCAAACGCGAGGTACTGGACACCGAGCCAGGAGACGCCGATGTCTTCTCACACTGACCGAGAGGTCAAGCCCCTGACTGCCGCGACCACCATGCTCACCGGTGACGTGGTGCGTGCGGGCGACTCCGGTTACGAGGCGGCGCGGGTCGGCTGGAACCGCCTGTATTCCCGCTACCCCGAAGCCATCGTGTTCTGCTGCGACACACAGGACGTGGTCCACGCGGTCCGCTGGGCACGCACGGAGGGCATCGCCCTGCGTGCCCGCAGCGGTCGCCACAGCCTCGAGGGCTGGTCGTCGATCGACGGCGGGCTGGTCGTGGACGTCAGTCGGATGAAGAGCATCGTGATCGACGAAACGGCGCGCACGGCGACGGTCGGGACGGGGCTGACGCAGAAGGAGACGGTCGCGGCGCTCGGGCAACGCGGCTTCGTCGTTCCGACCGGCTCGGAGGGCGGCGTCGGTCTCGGTGGGGTGATTCTCGGGGGTGGCTTCGGGCTACTGACCCGAAGCATGGGTTTGGCCTGCGACAACCTACTCGCAGCGGAGGTCGTGGTAGCCGACGGCTCACGCTCGGCGAAGGTCGTGGAGGCGACCGAGCACAGTAACTCCGACCTGCTGTGGGCGTGCCGTGGTGGAGGCGGCGGCAACTTCGGGATTGCGACGTCCTACACGTTGAGGCTGCACGAGCTCTCGAACGTCACATTCCTGGTCGCGAGGTGGACCGGTCACGGCGAGCTGGGCGCCCTACTTCGCGCGTGGCAGCGCGACGCGCCGGTCGCCGACGAGCGGCTGACCAGCGCGCTCGAGGTGGATTCGACCGCGGTCGAGCTGTCTGCGCTGCTGTACGGCGGTTCATGGCGAGAACTCGAGGACCAACTGCGCCCGCTGCTGACGATCGGCGACCCCGACGTGACTGTGACGGAGGACGCCTGGCCGACCGTGTACGGCGACGTCGACAGGGGCCCGGATGACGTCGCCCTCTGGAAGTTCTACTCGCAGTTCGTCACCCAGCCGTTCCCCGACGAGGCGATCGATCTGATCGTCCACTACATGGGCAACACGCCCAGCCCGCCGAGCAATTTCTTCTGCACGAGCTTCGGCGGGGCCGTCCGGCATGCGCCGCCCGGCGGAACCGCGTTCCCTCACCGCGACGCACTGTTCTACTGCGAGCCGGGTGCCGCCTGGAACGACCCCGCCCTGAACTCGACGGCACTGGGCTGGGCGGCCGACTTCTGGCGCGCGTTGCGCCCCTACGGTGACGGCGCCTACGTCAACGTGCCCAACGCCGCCGCGGCGGACTGGGAACGTGAGTACTACGGCTCCCACCGCGAGCGGCTGCGCGAGGTGAAGGCCACCTACGACCCGGAGAACGTGTTCAACTTCGAGCAGAGCGTGCCCCTGTCACCGGCTGACCCGTCCCGCGTCCTACGCTGGGGCGATGGCGGTCAACCGGAGTCGCAGGGCCAGGGGCGCCCGTAAACGCAAGCGTCGGATGGAGAGTGTCGAGCACGATCTCACCGCCGAGCAGTGGAGTGCACTCACCGAGGCGTGGGGCGGCTGCGCGTACTGCGGCGCGACCGACAAGCCGCTGCAACGCGACTGCGTGCAGGCACTGTCCCGCGGCGGGCGTTACACCCTCGACAACATCGCCCCGGCCTGCGGCTCGTGCAACGCCAGTAAATGCAACGACGAAGTCACCGGCTGGCTGCGGCGCAAGCGGCTTGACGAGCGCGCCTTCCTGTTGCGTCACATCGAAATCAAGACAGCACTCGCGCTGCGGTTCCCCACGCAACCGGGCACCGAACTCGAGGCGCCGGAAATCACCGGCCCGTAATCGCAGACCCGTGTGACGACCGCGTCTACTACTTGGTGCCGAAGAGTCGGTCGCCGGCGTCCCCGATGCCGGGCAGAATGTACCCGTGCTCGTCGAGTTGGCGGTCGACGGCGGCGGTGTAGATCGGGACGTCGGGGTGCGCCTTGTGCAGGGCGGCAACGCCTTCGGGGCAGGTCAGCAGGCAGACGAACTTGATGGATTTGGGACCGCATTCCTTCAGCCGCTCCACCGCCGCGACGGCGGAGTTGCCGGTGGCCAGCATCGGGTCGATCACCACCACGTCGCGCTCCAGCAGATCGCCGGGCATCTTGAAGTAGTACTCCACGGCTCCGAGGGTTTTGGGATCGCGGTAGAGACCGATATGGCCGACGCGCGCACCCGGCACAATTGTCAGCATGCCGTCGAGGATGCCGGTACCCGCGCGCAGGATGGAGACGAAGACCAGTTTCTTGCCGTCGATGACCTTGCCTGTCGTGAATTCCAGCGGTGTCTCGACGTCAATCTCCTGCATCGGGATGTCGCGGAGGACCTCGTACGTCATCAACGCGGAGATCTCGTTTGCCAATCGTCGAAAGCTGTTGGTGGAAGCATCCTTACGGCGCATCATCGTGAGCTTGTGCTGCACCAGCGGGTGGTCGATCACGTGTACCGTGCCCATGTATTCGTCCTCGTTTCGTTCTAGAAGACCGTGCCGTCGCTCACGACGTTCAGCGGCGGCAGCCCACCACGCGAGCGCTGTGCCAGCGCACGGCCCGCCGCCCAGGTGCCGCCCTCCAGGACGCAGGCCAACGGCATCGCTCGGGAATCCACGCCCAGACGTGCGCGCACCAGCGGGGCCAGCTCGTCCAGGAGCGCTACCGTCAACGCGCGCCACTCGACCACCAATTCGTCTCCCGCCGTCCAACTTTGCGCAGCCCACGCCGGATCGTGCAGGCGGAGCACGCCGGTGTCGAGAAGCAGACCGCCGTTGCGGTACTCGGGCAGGCCGGTCAGCTCGTCCAACCCGACCACCTCGACACCGGCCCACTGGAAGGGCTCGAGCAACGAATAGCTCAGCCACTGCGACAGTTTGTGAAACGGCATCCAGCCCTGGGTCAGGCCCGGACCGGCCACCGCGGCGTGGCGCCAGCAGTCGCCCAACGGCTCCGCGCCGATGGCGTTGCCCGCCGGCCAGATGCCCGACAGCGACGTCAGGAGCTGCGACAGGATGTCGTGGGCGGCGACCGTCGCCGGGGCCGCACCCTGCTGGGCGACCAGAAGGTCGAAGAGGCCACCCGGCCGACCCTGCGGACCGAACACCTCGGGCTGTGCGGAGAGCGCCTCGCCCAGCCGTCGCAGCAGCAGCACGCGACCGTCGAGGCCTACCAGCGGATTGGACGGGCCGGCCTGGAACACCTCGGCCAACCGGTCCGTGTCCAGACCACGCAGTCCTGCCGCATCGACCTGCAGCGGGTGCGCCGCGTCGCTCGAGAACAGGCCGCCCAGGAACGCGTGCCAGCTCGCGACGCCCAGCCCCTCGGAACGGGCGAAGCGCTGCCCGCCGGCAACCTCGTGGTAGTGCCAGTCGGGTCCGGCTCCTGCATCGAGCAGCACGCTGACCACGGCCAGGTCGATCATGGCGCGGGCGCGGCCCGGTGCATCCAGCGCGGTCAGCCGTGCATCCAGCTCGGCTTTACGGTCGACGCCGCCGGCTTCGAAATGGCGCCAGCGGCTGTGGTACGGGATCTTCAGGTCTGGATAGCGGGCACGCGTGACGTCGGCGACCTCGGCAGCGGCCGTCTGCAACGCGTAGTCGTCGACGTCGAACCAGAGTGAATCGCCCTCGCGGGCACGGGACAGCAGCTGTCGCGCGCGCTCCCGCACGGCCGACGTGGTACGCAGAGCCGCGACCGCGCCCTCGGCCCGCCCGGTGTCCAGGGCAGGACCGACGCCGATCACGCTCATCCGTCCAGCTCCCGGCCCTTGACCTTCGCCAATTCGTCAGCGTCCGGCACCGCGCCCGGGGTGAAGTAACCGGCGGCCATCTTGGCGTCGATCTCCACTCGCGCGTCGGCCGGGATCAGACCCGCGGGGAGGTCCACCCGCTCCACGACCTCGATACCCGAGCCGGTGATGGCGTCGTACTTCATGTTGCTCATCGACACCAGGCGGTGGATCTTTCTGACGCCCAGCCAGTGCAGCACATCGGGCATCATTTCCTGGAAGCGCATGTCCTGCACGCCGGCCACGCATTCGGTGCGGGCGAAGTACTGATCGGCCGTGTCGCCGCCCACTTGGCGCTTGCGCGCGTTGTAAACCAGGAACTTTGTCACCTCGCCAAGCGCACGGCCCTCCTTGCGGGAGTACGCCACCAGGCCCACGCCACCGCGCTGCGCACCCTGGATGCACTCCTCGATCGCGTGCGTGAGGTACGGGCGGCAGGTACAGATGTCGGAGCCGAAGACGTCCGAGCCGTTGCACTCGTCGTGTACGCGTGCGGTGAGTTCCACGCCAGGATCGGCAAGATCACGAGCGTCGCCGAAGATGTACACGGTCTGACCCCCGATCGGGGGCAGGAACACCTCGAGGTCCGAGCGCGTCACGAGTTCGGGATACATGCCGCCGGTCTCCTCGAACAGCACGCGGCGCAGATCCGTCTCGCTGCAGTGAAAGCGCTCCGCCACACCCGGCAGGTGCCAGACGGGCTCGATGGCCGCCTTGGTGACCAGCGCAGCACCGCTGGGCAGCAGGAAGCGGCCGTCCGGGTGCAGGCGACCCTTCTGGATGGCCTCCATGACCTCCGGCAGGATCACGTGCGCCTTGGTGACTGCGATGCTGGGGCGGATGTCGTGACCGGCCGCCAACTCGGCGGCGAAGACCTCGGCCACCGTGGCACCCCACGGGTCCAGGCTCACGATCTTGCCGGGCTCGCTCCACTGCGGGTACGGGCCGATGATGTTCGTGGGCGCGGTGTTGGTGAGGTCGGCCTTGTGATGGCGCGACAGCGCGCCCGACGCCACCGCCAGTGCCCGGTAGATGCTGTACGAGCCGCTGTGCGTTCCGATCACGTTGCGGTGGGCGCGGTTGGTGGTGGTGCCGACCACCGGTCCGCGCTCGGACGCCGTGGGTGCTCCCCAGTGGATCGGCAGGGCCCCGACACCGCCGCTGTGTGAGGTCAATCGGATGTGGCCGCCGGCAGAGTCGGGCGTGGCGGCGACGGATTCAGCGGACATGGCGTTCCTCCGTTAAGGAAGGCCCGGCGGCACGGCATGCCGCCGGAACGTGTCTCCGGCGCCGGATGCTGCCGACCACCGGAAACCGAAGCATAACCACTCTGTCGCCACAATGTCGTGTGGTGAAGACGGGGACCTGTCCAGGCGATACGGCAGCATGAGCGAACCGAATCGCGAGGCCCATCCTTCGCAGGTCACCGGCGTCATTCGCGCGTTCTGAACTGCCAGGGCCCGACCTCAGGCGGACCGGCCCGCCGTCGTCGCCCAGTACCACCAGCTAGCCGATCCCATCGCGCGCGCGATGGGATGGCGCCGACGAGCGGAAAGCCTCGAGGACCTGGGATAGTGTCGCCGAGGTGACGAAGAATCGAGCGCGAACCGTCGACCTGCGAACCCAGATCGAGGCGGACGACGTCTTCGCGCGTGGCGACGCGTTGCAGGCCACCGTGCCGTCGAGTGCGCACGGGAGCGCCGCGGTCGGCGCTGGACGGCCGGATGTGCTCGATTTCGTCGAGGCCAGTAACCAGGGGAGGCTGGCGAATCTGATTCCGCTGCGAATCGGTCGAATGATCGCCTCCCCGTTCGCGTTCTTCCGCGGCGCAGCCGGCCTGATGGCGGCCGACCTCGCCACCTCTCCGGTCACCGGATTGACAGCGCAGTTGTGCGGTGACGCCCATGCGGCCAACTTCGGCCTGTACGGGACACCGGACGGTCAGATCGTTATGGACATCAACGATTTCGACGAGACCCTCCCCGGCCCGTGGGAGTGGGATCTCAAACGCCTCGCCGCGAGTCTGGTCCTCGCCGGACGTGAAGGCGGTGTGTCCGAGAACGGTTGCATCGAGGCCGCCGAAGATGCCGTCAAATCGTATCGGCGCACCATCCGCGATCTCGCCGAACTGCCATTCCTTCAGTCCTGGAATGCGCTGCCGGACAAGTCGGTGCTCGAGCGGGCCAAGGCCGACGCCCTGCTCGACGACTTCGACAAGGCCGCGCAGAAAGCGCGACGCAATACCAGCGAGAAGGTGGCGGCGAAGTGGACCGCCCACCTCGAAGATCACGAGACCGGGATCCGCCGGCGACGGTTCATCGACGACCCGCCGGTCCTCACCCACGTCGACCGCGCAACCGCCGATGCCGTGACCGATGGTCTGGAACTCTATGTCGAGTCACTGCGCGAGTCCCGCAGGAACCTGATCGCCCGATTCGCCGTGTCCGACGTCGCGTTCCGGATCGTCGGAACCGGCAGCGTCGGTCTGCGCAGCTATATCGCCCTGCTGCACGGTAATCGGGACGAGGTGCTCGTACTTCAACTGAAACAGGCCCGGCCGTCCGCACTGTCGGCGTTCCTACCGGTCGACGAGCCGAAACACGAGGGCAAGCGGATAGTGCACGGCGCCCGGCTGGTGCAAGCGGAATCGGACATCCTGCTGGGCTGGACGACGATCGACGGCCTCCCCTACATCGTGCGGCAGTTCCGAAATCTCAAAGGGGACATCGATCCCACCGGTCTCGAGCAAGACCATCTCGACGACTACGGCCGGCTCGCCGGCGCCCTGCTCGCGCGTGCACACACCCGCTCGCTCGATCCGCGGGTGCTCGCCGGTTACTTCGCCAGCGACACGGAACTGGACGAGGTGATCGGGCGATATGCCGTCAGCTACGCCGATCAGACCGAAGCCGACCACGCAACACTGGTCGCCGCGGTGAAATCGGGGCGAATCGCTGCCGAGCCGGCCTGATTCGGCACGCAAGCACCACGAGCAGCTGGTGGCGAAACCGAGAGAGGCCGCCACTCCCCAAGATACGAGGCGCAGGTGCACCTCGTATCCACCCGAGCCGAAACGCCTCGGATTCGTGAGTGTGAGTGGCGACCTCTTTCGTCGCAACGAGAACGTACCTCGCACCTCTGACATGAATTCCAATGGTGGCCGGCCGCGGCGAGAAAGGAGGGACAAGCAGTTGGTCAACTCCCCTACGGCACGTTGAAGATGCCTCTTGCTCCCACGTACTCGACCAGGTTCCCCATGGCGGAGGCGGTAACAACCCCGGTACCGGTGTGGGCAAACCCAGGCTTGTCCTTGGTCACGGAAGCAACACCCGATGTTCCGTTGGACAGGTTGGTCCAGGCAACCCACAGCACGACGGATTCCATGAGTGCTGGGTCGTGAAACGTCACGACCCCCGGCGCATCAGCCGTAACCGCAAACGGGACGTCGATACAGGCGGGGAAGCAATAGCCGAAAGTCCCTGAAGCCCACACGCGGGGTATCTGAAACGGCGTCGACACCGGCGCCGCTGTGGCCGCACCAGGACACCAGACCAGTGGAGTTGCGGCGAGACCCACAGCGAGAACGGCCCTACGCAGAGACCATCGGCGACGGTTCATTCACACGAGCCTCTCGTCCGTGAAACTACAACTCGGCATCCTCTCCGACGCAAGTACTTGCCTCATCGTAGCGATCGTTCCTGGTCAGCACGCGGAAATACCGGCAAACGCGTTGGTCCGACGCGCCTGGGTTGAGACTGCCGCGTACCTGCTCGCGCAGATGCGCCGGGACGTGCCACGCCCCACTGATTGCAGTGGAACCGGACCGCAATCGGCACTGCGTTCAGGGCGGCGGCCTTGCGACGCACGCTCGATCGCCCCAGATATTCGACCCAGGAAGTGCACCGCATAATCTCCACCTGGTCGGCTCACTACTGATGCGAGTGCGAGCCCTTCGCACGTGCCGCCTGCAGGCTCTCACAGGACTCTGCGGCGGCAGAGCGCCGTCGCCGCCAGATCGTCCACCGGACGGACAGGGCAAGCACACGCGGCACGACGAAATACACCGCCGTGGGAACGACGACACCGGTGAGCGACAAAGCCCGCAACCAGGTCGGCCAGGTGGCCGTGATCGGACCCGACAAGGTCATGACGGTCATGCCCACCGTGACGAGCGGGAAGATCGACACCCAGGTGACGACCACCCGCAAGTGGACGGACGGGGCCCCCACCGGCATGAGATCCCGAGGGCGCCCGTCGGCCCGTTCCGTTCGTGGAGGCCGGCGCTTCGTGGTCGTCGGAGCGAGATATTCGACCACTGTCGATGCGAGAGCAAGAGATTCCATCCTGAGTAGCCCTTCTCGTAACTCCAACTATTCAGTTGCCGTTCGACCGTAGGGGCTGGACATGCGGATTGCAACCAGACAGTTGGAGTTGTCGTAGGATGCAGCCGTGGCGTGGGATACCGAACGAACCAAGCGACTTCTCATCGAGGCCGGAGTTGCAGAATTCAGTTCGTTCGGTCTGGCCGGTGCTCGTGTCGATCGGATCGCCGAGAAAGCAGGCGTGAATAAAGAGCGCATCTACCAGTACTTCGGCAAGAAGGAAGCGTTCTTCAGCGCGGTCCTCGAACATGAACTCGCAACCACGCTGGCCGCTGTCGAACTGTCCGGTCACGGGGTCGCCGCCATCGCCGACTACGCCGGTCGCCGATTCGACTACCAACGCGAGCACCCCACCTTCACCCGTCTGCTGTTCTGGGAGGGACTCGAACTCGAGGCACCCGTCGCGGAAGCATCGCGACAGAAGCACGCTCAGGCGATCGTCGCCAGCGCACGGGAAGCTGTCCCCGAACTTTCCGAGAGCGACGCCCAGGAACTGCTCATCACCGTGATCACGCTCGTCGACGGCTGGGTAGCTCTCCAGACCGCAGACCGGCTGTTTTCGACACCTCTTCCGCGTGGTCGCGACCGGGACGCGCGCCGACGCGATTTCATCGTGATGACGGTTGAGGCCGCCACGCGGGCCGCACTCACCCGAACCCCCGTCGGCCCGGACCCAACTCGCCGCCGGCTCGCCGCGGATGGGTGATGCGCGGGTTCCGCATTGCGGTCCACCCGAGCGGATGGAGCTGGCAAGGTCTAATCATGGCGTTCGGGTGGCGGTCGGTCACTGCGGAGTGGCCGCTGGTGATACCACCGGTCTCCGTCGCGGTACTGGGACTGACGTGGGGCCGAGACATCGGCACCGTTCTGGTGCTCGTCGTGGCGGTGGTGCTGGTCGGTGCGGTGCTGGCTGCCGTTCATCACGCCGAGGTGGTTGCGCACAGAGTCGGCGAGCCGTTCGGATCGCTGATCCTCGCTGTCGCGGTCACCGTCATCGAGGTCGGATTGATCGTGACGTTGATGATCTCGGGTGGCCCGGCGACGGCCTCGCTTGCCCGCGACACGGTATTTGCTGCGGTGATGCTCACCGTCAACGGCATCATGGGGTTGTCGCTGTTCGTCGGCTCACGAAGGTATGGGGTCGCGCTGTTCAATGCGGAAGGTACCGGCGCGGCACTGGCGACCGTGGCGTCACTGGCTACCTTGAGCCTGGTGCTGCCGACCTTCACGACGAGCCGGCCGGGCCCCGAATTCTCCTCGGCTCAATTGATATTCGCGGCAGTGGCGTCGCTGGTTCTGTACGGGATGTTCGTCATCACCCAGACCGGACCGCATCGGCACTTCTTCCTGCCCGTCATCGCCGACGAACCTGTGAGCGTCGACGACCGGAACGCCGCACCCCCGACGGGCAGGATGGCGGGCATGAGCCTCGCCCTGCTGGTGCTGGCTCTGTGCGCAGTCGTGGGATTGGCGAAGGTCGAGTCCCCAGCGATCGAGGACGCGGTCGCAGATGCCGGATTGCCGCAATCCATCGTCGGCGTCGTCATCGCACTGCTCGTACTCCTGCCGGAAACCCTCGCCGCGGTGCGGGCGGCGCAGAGAAACCGGATCCAGATCAGCTTGAATCTCGCCTTGGGATCGGCGATGGCCAGCATCGGGTTGACCATCCCCGCCATTGCCGTCGCCTCGATCTGGCTGGACGGCCCACTCCTGCTCGGTCTCGGTCCCACCCAGGTCGTGTTGCTCGCCATCACCGTGGTGGTGGGCATGCTGACGGTGGTCCCCGGCCGTGCCACCCGACTCCAAGGTGGCGTCCACCTGGTGCTGCTGGCTGCCTACGTGTTCCTTTCCGTCAACCCTTGACCATCGTCCGGCGCGTCACCGCTCGCGGAGTCATCACCAGCGAGCCTTCCCGATATGCGGTCGGGTAAGTTTCCGCGCATGAGAACCGCATCGTGGGTCAGCGCGGCGGCTGCGGTGCTGTTCGGTGCCACCACTGCCGCAGCGTGGCGGAAGGCAACCCTCGCCGATCAGGCCAGGCGCGAGGCCGAGGCTGCGCTGGACGCGGCGCTCGAGCAGGTCACCGTGTTGACCCGGATCGCCGAAGCCGCGCAGCGAGCATTCCCACAGCCGCAGGACGTCCAGTTCGAAGTCCAGCGGATCCGTGGACCCGTCGACCGGTTCCGGCTCCGCAACGTCGGAACCGGCACCGCCACCGACGTGCGGTTCATCGTCGATCCCGCCGAGGAGCAGAACCGCCGGATTCCCACGCCGCAATGGCTGCAGGAAGAACCCGTGACGTTGCTGCCGAAGGAAGGGGCCGACTTCGCCGCGAGCGCGCTGTCTCCCGTGGGCGGCTCGTGGCGAATAGTCTTTCCGGCCTTCGTCACCGTGATCTGCGACGAAGCCGGCCCTCCACGACGGGTGGACCTGCCGACCGCTGTCGTTGCCGAAGACGGCGTGATCGGCTGACTCTCCGAAACCCGCACCCGGCGAACAGCGGGGCCGTCAGCGACTTCCCTGTCCCAGACGGTTCCCGACGCGATCGAACCACTCGAGTACCGCACGTTCGTACACGATCCCGAAGTCCAGTGTGGCCAGCGCAAATCGGTTGGATCCGTGCACCGCGGCGTCACGCTCGTATTCGGCGAGCTGACTCTCGTGCGCTGCACGGTGCGAGTGCAGCATCGCGGCCAACCTCTCGGGCGGAAGGTGCGCGCCGAACGCGACGGTGAGCAGCATCGGATAACGGATGTTCTCCGGGCCGGGGTCGCGCTCGATCCACTCCGCGAACGCCCGGCGACCGTCCTCGGTGAGGGTGTACGGCTTGCGCTCGCGGGCGCCTCGCTCCCCCGCCTCGATCAACCCGGCACGCTCCATCGCGGCCAGCTCCCGGTACACCTGGCTGGTCGTGATCGACCAGAACTTGCCGATGCGTTCCTGTGCGGTCACCACCAGGTCCCATCCGGTCTTGGATCCCTCGTGCAGAAATCCGAGGAGCGATGCCGCAGTGGCGTTGAGGGGGCGTTCGGCCATGGCACGGTCCTTCGCATAGTCGGGGGTTGACATTCCACTGTGGCATATCGATCATGGTAGTAGCGACATTCCACAGTGGAATGTCATCGCTGAGGAGGGTCCGATGCAGAACGCGGACAACATCCGGATATCCGATTCCGAACGCGAGCAGGTCGTCGGTGACCTCGGGCGGCACCTCACCGCCGGGCGACTGACCATCGGCGAGTTCGACCAGCGGGTGGCACAGGTATATCGATCGACCACCCAGCAGCAGGCGCATCAGGTGTTGCGTGATCTTCCGCCGGCACCCCAGGCAGTTGCCACCGCCCGGCCCGGGGCACCGACGACCCGCCCCTCGCGTCGCCGCATCCCGGGTCACCAGCGGATCGAGTGGCTCGCCTGGCTCGCCGCCGGTGGGATCAACATCGCGATCTGGGGCATCGTCTCGCTCGCAACCGGCGTCATGATCTACCCCTGGCCGATCTGGGTGATTGGCCCGTGGGGGCTGGTGCTGCTGGGCAGGACACTGCTCGGCCGCGAGGGCGGGTGCAGCAAGATCACCGATGCTCTGCACGACGAGCGGATCAGAGTCGTGGTGGGTCGCTGAACGCACGCGGAACGAAGGGCGTTGGGCCCCGGTCCGTCGGTCACCCGGCGAAGCGCGCGATCCAGAGTCGGATCGTCTCGTTGGTGGCACCGTGCGCCCGTAGCCACGCGCGCACACCACCCGGGCGGGCGTCCCAACTGGCCAGGACACCCTCGATGGCCTCGGGGACGACACCTCGGAGATCACGGTCGTTGGGATGCGCCTGACCCAGCTCGGGAGCGAAACGGGTGATTCGGGTCAGGACGGCGCCCATGTGCTCATTGGTCGCTTCGTTGTCGGCGACGATGTCGTCGGGTTCGACTCCGGCCGTACGCAACAGCAAGGCCACCGCGACGCCGGTGCGGTCCTTGCCTGCGGCGCAGTGCAGCAGCACCGGGCCCGGGGCGGTGGCTGCCACCTGCAGGACGTCCACGAGTCGCTCCCCCGGGTTGGTCAGAATCCCGAGGTAGATGTCGGCGAGCCGGGCACCCTGGTTCGGCGCTGCGACCTCGGCATCGGACAGCAGCGAGATCTGGTGCACGACAGTTTTCTGCGACCGCAGCGGATGCCCCCGTGTCGCGTATTCCCGGGGACTGCGCAGGTCGACGACGGTGCGGGCCGGCCATTCGTCGACCGCAGTCGGGCGGGCGTCGCCCGGTGCCGGCAGAGCGCTGCGGTAGAGCACCCCGGACCGGGTCCGGCGCCCCTCGGCGAGCGGAAGGCCGCCGAGGTCGCGCAGGTTGGGGAGGACATCGAGGTCCGTGACGGTCATGGAGCTTCCTTCCAAGGCGAGAGGCCGTGACCAGGCCAAACGGTCCGTGTCCCCGCCGGACGCGGGCTGCGAGGACCAGAAGATAGGTATACCCCCCGGTGATTCGGCCGATGCGCCATGTCCCCGCAGTGGGCGACGATGTGACCTGTCTCATACCCACGAACCGGGGTCGCCCGTTGGTCCGACGCCGCCACTGACGGAGGGTGCTCGCACCGATGAATGCAGAACCGATTACCTGCGGTGACTACGTCACGGCGACCTTTGCGCGTGATTTCGTCGCCGAGGGATTCGACCACGACGCTGTCGAACGCATCCACAGCGGTCTGTTCGACGAGTGGAGTCACGCCCTTGCTCAATCGGGTCTGTTCACCAACCGAACCGTCGCGGCCGCGCTGCACTCCTGGCAGGACGATCCACACTCCCTCCTCGACGCCCTGCTCGCGAACGCGGACGAGATGACCCTCAAGCGCTACGACCTCGTCTGGGAGGCACTGGAACACGCCCACGTCGGTTCGGCCGAGCGCCTCTCCGAATACGCATGACGCGGCCGCCGGCGGCCGTGGCGCCGCGAAGTCCACCGCAGCCGTTTTCACCCCCCACTTTCACAGACACCACCGACCACACCGACGAACGAGAACAATGAGCACCAACACGTATCCCACCATCGAAACCATCCGCATCGGGCAGTCCGGTCACGAATGCCGCTACTGCGGGCACGCCGTCGCGAAGGACGGCCCAGGCTACCGGCACACCACTACCGGCCAGTACCGCTGCGATCCCGCCAGTCGAGCATTGAACGAAGCCCGTCTGTCCAACAGCATGGTTCGGAGCTGAGCACGATGAACGTGCAAGCGATGCAGGTGAGCGCGGCACCCGAGGGGCTCGGCCGGTACCGAGACGCGGTCGATGCGCTTCGCGCCTTCGACAGTCCCGGCCACCGAACCGACCCCCACACGGCACTGCTGTTGGACAGTCTCACCGATGATCTGATCGAGGCAGCCCAGACGGCCGCCTGGGGCGACACGGTTCCACAGCACGACATCTTCGCAGTGATCGACACCGCGATCTCCCGCCCACGCCCGTCACTCTGAATCTCCTATGCCACGAGAGTGGGCAGTGACGGTCAACTCGATTCCACTCCCCGCCTGATGGTGTCGTAGATCGGGCAGGACGTCGCGAACTTCGCGGCCAGTGAGTCGGCCGTCGGCTGGTCACCCCGTGAATCTCGATGCGCACTTCGGTGAAGTCGGAGCGGGAGCGCACCATGAGTCCGTCGCAGGACGCTGCCCGAACGATTCCCGCAGTCCGTCGGCGACTTCGGTTGCAGTGCCGATGAATCCACCCTTCGACACGACCGCCGTAGCCCTTCTCTGCTGGTCATGGCCTTCGACGCCGATCCGTCGGTAAGCCTGGCGCTACACAACGAATGGCACAGCACGCTTCGCAGCGCGGCTCACCAGAGGAAGCACAGGCTTCCTCCAATCTGCAGCAGATCGAAACGGAGCACCGAGATCCTGACCGCCGTGCAGAGCGGCGACGCAGAACCGTCGAGGAACCGGGCGTTACCTCACCTTCTACTACCATGCTTCACAGATGGGGATGCGCGGTCAGGGCGCCCGGTGAGACGAAGGATCGGCAATGACGAACGACCGCAGCGTGGACCCGAAATCTCGACTGTCCCCAGGACTGCGGCGGCGCCTGCCCTGGCTGCTGCTCGCCGCCGTGGTGGTCGTCGTGGGAGCGGTCGCTGTCGTCGCCTACGCGTTGACCTCCGGAGCCGACGAGGGCCGCGAAGCCCACGGGTTCTCGCCGAACGCGGACAATCCTGACCCGTCACTGGGAATCGAAGGGATCGTCACCGTCGACTATCCGCCCGCCGCCCATGTGCAGGCACCGCAACGAGTGGCCTACGACCAGAGTCCACCGTTCGGCGGCGCCCACGACCAGTACTGGGCAACGTGCACCGGCATTGTCTATCCCGAAGCCATCCGCAGCGAGAACGCCGTCCACTCCCTCGAACACGGCGCCGTGTGGGTCACCTACGACCCGGACCGGCTGGACGACGACGACATCGCGGCGCTGGCAGAGAACGTCGACGGCGCACCGTACACCCTGATGTCGCCGTACCCCGGTCTCGATTCGACGGTGTCCCTGCAGTCGTGGGGTCACCAACTGAAACTCGACGACGTCCACGATCGCCGCATCTCCGACTTCCTCACGGCCTTGCGACAGAACCCGAACACCTACCCGGAACCGGGGGCAACTTGCTCGACGGTGCGGGGTGGATTCGATCCGGCCGACCCGCCACCGTTCGATCCGTCCGCACCGGGTGCGGATGCATTTCCGGTCGACGGTAAATAGTCGCTTCAGCGAACGTTTCCACACCACTTCGCACGCGACTGGGATCCTGCGGTCGAAGCCGAAAATTACCTACCCGAAAATGTGCTCCGTGTGTCGATATCGCGATCGCCGATTCGACGTATCAGGATTCGACGTATCAGTAGGAGCACATGAGGAGGTGAGAGCGATGTTGGCGGCACATTTGTTGTCCGGCCTGACCAGTGAAGAGGTCGATCTGATCGTGGCGGAGGAACTGCATCTGCTCGGCGCCTCCGCATGAGGGGCGTCGACGCCGTGTCGAATACCGACCGGTGACGAGCGGGCACTGCTAGACGGTGCCCGGTCGGGGGATATCAGCTTCGAGCGTGGCGGCGATCCGCGTCCTGATCGAACGGTAATCGAGGTCGGTCACGAATCGGTGTGCCGGCCCCCGTACTGGAGTGACGCCCCACACGGCGGCGCGGCCGTCCTCGTGGATCACCCGGGGTCGGGCGTCGGTGGCGGACAGCACGACCGGGGGGTCGAGCATCACAGCGGCTGCGACGGAATCGTGTGCGGTGTAGATCGGATCCTCGGCACGATATGTGCTGGTGCAGTAGCGGTGATAGTCCTCGGTGATGTCACGGACGAAGGTCGCCGTCTTTCCCACCTCCGAACGAGCAACGAGATCGGCCCAGGCCAATCGAAGTCGGCCGGTGACATTCATTCCCACCCACGTAATCTTTCCAGGCGCTGGAGAAACCACCGTCGCCGCGACTGGATCATGATTGGTGTTGGTGTCACCTTTCTCGAGAAACTGTGGTTGTACTGCGGCCTCGACGTCTCTACGAGAGGCGGGTCCCATCCCGCCCATGATGGTCACCGAACGGTAGCGGGTCAGGACACGTGGCTCGCGCGTGACGGCGGCGGCGATGTTGGCCAGCGGACCCAGGCACAGCAGGTCCACCGCACCGGGCCGGTCCGCGGCGACGCGCAGCAGTTGATCGACGGCGGACTCGGGCGCCGGGCCCACGCCGGGTCGTGGCCGGTATCCGCGGTCACCGAGTCCGTCGAGTCCGTGTGGGGAACTGGTGGCAGGTGGTGGCCCGGGACGTGGTTGTCCGATGCACACCGGAACATCGCGTAGGCCGGCGACGGACAGAACGGTGAGGGCGTTCCGCGCGGCCTGCTGTTCGGTGCAGTTCCCGAACACTGTTCCCACACCGATGATCTCGGTTCCGGAGTGCTGCGCGATGGTGAGCATGGCGAGGGCATCGTCGACGCCGGTGTCGGTGTCGACGAGTACGTAGCGGTCGGTCACTCCCGGTCCTGTGTTCCGTGATCCATGATCGGATCGACTCGATTACATTCGCGCGCAGTGTAACCGGACCCCGGCCCCCGGCTCGTTCCGCCGGTCAGTAGCTGAAGGTGACCACCCCTTCGTCGCCGATCCACTTCCACATCGGCACCGTCCCGGCGAGTTCGGCATTGGATACCAGTGCGTCCTTGTCGAGGTGCTTGGCCTCGAAGCAGATCGGACACACCATGTAGATGCCGCCCGCGGTCTCGAATCGTGCCGCCAGATCGGGAAGCGGCGGACAACCTTCGCAGGCCACGCCCTGAATCGTGCCGTCGAGCGCGAGCCGTACCGCTTCCTTCGTGAGAAACATCGGTGTCTCGCGCTATTGTTCTGCCGCACCGACCGCGACCAGAAACGCAACCGTCACCTTCTCGGCGTCCTCGAGACCGGTGGTGAGACTGACCACTGCCTTATTACCCATGGATTCGAGTCTTCGCCGCGCGAGGACTGCCGACAAGGGGGCTCATCGAGTCACAGGACTCGCACGTCGAGATCGGTGGCGGTTGCCTGTTTCGACCGCACCCGCAACTGATTCTCGCCTAACCTGAGAACGTGTTCGAACAGCGTCCGTTTCAGCAGGTTTCGATGACGTTACGCCTCGCAGTCCGTCACGATGGCTCTACCAGCGCATCCGCCGACGAACGTATCGGGATTCACCCGCGGATGCTGACCGGGATCGGAGCCCAGCCGCGTCAGCAAGCTCGTGTGAACCATAGGGGAACGACCGCGCTGTTCACACTGATCCCAGACGACGATACGGAAGACGACACCATCCGGATAACGGAGGGGGGCTGTCGTCGGCTCGGCGTGGAGCCGGGACAGACGGTGATTCTCGACCCTCGGTGCATCGCCACGGCGATGACCGAGGAAGAGGCCGAAAAAGAGGGTGAGTTCATCGAGCGGCTCGAAGACGACGGGCGACATCACCGTCTCGTGGTCCTGGCACCGCACGGTGGCGCCATCGAAACCCGAACGGATCAGCAGGCTGAACAGGTCGTCGCTTCGCTCGGATCGTGCGATTCGACGCTGTGGGCGTGTAAAGGCTGGCGACCGGTGGGCAACGCATATCGGGCTTGGCACATTTCCTCGAGCGATCTCAGCGTGCACAGCTTTCCGCTTCTCCGCTCCCTGTCCGCGAGACGATTCCAGTGGGCGCTGTCGTTTCACGGCTACCGAGGAAACGACGTCCTCATCGGCGGCCTCGCGCCCGCGCCTCGCAAGTCGGACGTCCGGGACGCGATCGCGAAGGCACTCGACGGAAGCGGAATCTGTGTTCGGCTCGCCGAACCCGGAGAACGACATAGCGGTGAATCCCCATCCAACCTGGTCAACCGCCTCACCATCGACGCCGCCGGCGGAATCCAGATCGAACAGTCCCGACCCGCGCGGACAGTGCACGGCCGCGCGATCGCTGCAGCTGTCAGCGAGGTCTACGACACCTGGATCGCCACCGACAACTGTCGGTGAGACTTCACGGGCCCGCGGGAGCCCAGCACGGCCCGTCCGGGGGCGGGGTGTGCTCGTAACCCGGGTAGCACGGCAGCACCTCCGGGGCAGGCACGGGCGCAGGTGCCGGTGCCGGCGCATTCGCCGGTGGCGAGCCGGGCGGGAGACACGGCCCGTCCGGGGGCGGGGTGTGCTCGTAACCCGGGTAGCACGGCAGCACCTGCGGAGCGGACGCTCCCGGAGGCGGTGCAGGTGTCGGCACTAGCGGTGGTGATTGCGGTGCCGGTGCCGGTGCCGGTGCGACCTCCTCCTGAATGGGAGCCTCCGCCACCGGCGCCTGAGTCGGTGACGGTGCTTGCACCGGCGGCACCTGCTCGGCAGCGGTCGGATTCGCCGTGGCTGTCGGTGAGGACGACAGCGATGCCGGCCCGGCCGCGCTCGACGACGGCGTAGGAACGGCGACCTGTGGCGATGACGCTCCCGACCCGATGATCACGCCACCGACAATCGCGGCAGCGATGATCGCGGCGAGCGCAAGTCCCGCGGCCACGAGACGGCGGTTCCGGGCGATCGGCGGGGTCGCGGGAGTGGGATCGGCGGCAGGCTGTTGCGGTGGCACCGCGACGCGAGCGGCAGCGGCCAACTCGCCCGCCGACCGATAGCGCCGCGCGGGGTCGACCGCCGTTCCGCGTGCGATGACGGCGGCCATCCCGACAGGCGGCGTCGGGATCTCCGATGTCGGGAACACCTCGCCGGTGAGGCACTCGTACAACACACAGGTCAGGCCGTAGACGCCCGACGCGGCGCCGAGAATCACGGGGAGCCCGACGTCGGTGAGCTGGATCAGTCCCCCGTCCTGCACGACGACGTTCGCCGACGACACTTCCTGCTCGACCAGCCCGGCCGCGCGCACTGCCTCCAGCGCCGACGCCAGCTGCTCGACAACGCCGACCGCGCGCGATACGTCCATCGGTCCGGTGGACTGAAGGAGCGTCCGCAGGTTCGTGCCCTGGGTCGGCTGCGTTGCGAGAAAGAGTCGGTTGCCGATCTGCCCGAAGTCGTGGATCGGTACCACGTGCGGGTTCCGGATGTGGGCCGCGATGGCGGCTTCTCGTTCGAACCGCTCGCAGAATTCGTCGTCCTCGGTTGCGTCCGGCGGCAGTGCCCGCACCACGACATGACGGAACGTGACGGTGTCGAACGCCGCCCACACCTCGCCGCTCACATCGACCGTCAGCGGACGGTCCAGCCGGTACTTGCCGAATAGCGTTCCAGCTTGCATTGCCACTCTCCGCGCTCGAAATTGCCGCGTCTGCGGAACTGTGCACCCGAAATTCTAGGCGGTGCCGGCCACAGGGTCTCGTTTGGAGCCGGGTAGTGTGCTCGTATGCGCAGAACGCACCTAGGCTAGCTCCGGTCCGGGGCCGCCCCGACTCAGGAGAAACCTGATGCGTACTGCATTCTGCAATACCCTCTTTCACGTATTCGATCACCGGATCTGTTGTGGCCGGATTCCCGAATGGACCGCACACGTCGGTCAGCCGTGGGACACCTACGACGTCGCACCGTGGAATCTGTACAACGCGATCTGGCGGATCCAGCACTGGATTCGCAGCGGCGTCGACGCTGATCGGTGACCTTGTTCCGCTCTTCGGCGGCGTCAGATTTCGAGTCGGGCGCCGCCCGGGTCTGGGTGCCACACGTTCTGACGCAGGACTCGCAGTAGGGTCCCTGGGCTCATCAGCCGCTCGGGACGATCGATCAGGGCGGCGACGCGGATGAAGGCGGTAGCGAGCACGGGATCGTGCTCGGCGGCTTCGTGCAGGCGCGTGATGTAGGCATTGCCGATCCGCATCTTCGGGCTGCGGTTTCCCATCACTTCCGGGAAAGCCAAGTCCCCCCCGACCGACATCTCCCACGGAACGTCGATCACTTTCGCGACATCGCGAAAGAAGCCGCGTGCGTGTGGCTCGGTGCCTCGCTGCAGGTGACGATGCAGTGTGAGCGCCTCGAGCGCCGCCACGGTCATCCCCTGCGCATAGATCGGGTTGAAGCTGCACAGGCTGTCCCCCGTCACGAGGAAGCCTGCTGGGAGGATCGACAGTCGTTCATACCGTCTGCGGACACTTGCCGGAAACCGGAAGGTCCGGGCTCGCTCGAGCGGTTCTGCGTCGCGGATCACCTCGAAGAGGTCGGGGATCCGCAGCGACCTGGCAAAGTCGAGGTAGCCGAACGGATCGGTTGGCGGATAATCGCCGAGCATCCCCATCAGCGTCACCAGGAAGCGGTTTCCCTCGAGCAGCTGTAGCGCGCCCCCTCGCGGAGAATCGGGTGTCGGACCGATCACGATCCCTCGGTCGTCGCCCAACCCCGGCGCCGGGGCACGGTAGATGCGGGTAGCGTAGCCGAGGCCAACGTGCACCCTGTCCTCGTCCGGGCGTCCGAAGCCGAGATCCGCCAACCACATTGGGGCACGCGAGCCCCGTCCGGTCGCGTCCACCACCAGGTCGGCGTCGAGGATCTCCTCGGTACTGCCGTCGGCCCGCCGGAGAACACGGGCTCCGGTGACGCGAAGGCGGTCGGGTGTCGTGGTGATGCCCGCGGCATCGCAGCGGTCCATGATGGTGACCCCTTCGAGTTCGCTCACCCGGGCACGCACGTAGCCCTCCAAGAATGGCCGGCTGGCGCTCACGACGGTCATTCCGCTCACCGGCTGCGGAAATCGGTGCCCACTCAGGCACCACCGCACGTCACGCAGGTTGTCCAAGGTCGGCACCCCCAGCGCGACCAGGTCGTCGGTGAAGCCCGGGAACAGCTCCTCCAAGATTTGCTGGCCTCGTTCGATCAGCACGTGGGTGTGGCGGCCCTGCGGTACGCAGCGGCGCGGCTCGGCTGTGCCCGGGAGGTGGTCGTGATCGACCACGATCACCTGTGAATACGCTTCGGACAGTACGCGGGCCGCAAGTAAGCCGGCTATGCCGGCACCGAGCACGACCGCTCGGTGTCCGATCTGAATTGTCATGGGAGCCTCCTCGATTGCATACGAGGAGAATGCAAGCAATCGGTGCTCGATCACCAGTCCGAATACTGCTCATTCGTGTTCACTGCGGGTATCCGTAGACGTCCCGGTCCCATAACCACGAGACGATCCGCGCGACACCCTGTGTGAGGTGGCGCCGATACGTGCTGAACGGCACTCCGAGCACCCGGGCGGCGGCCTCCTGGGTTCCGGCCGGGCGCAGGTACGTCCGGTCGACCGCGTGCAGCAGTCTGTCGTCGCGTGGGTTGTCGGCGAGCGAATCCACCGCGTCGCGGAGCACGCTGTCGAGTTCGGCAACGCCCGGCTCCCCATCGCTGCGGTCGCACACGACCCGGGTGCGCATCAGCGGGTTTCGTCGGAGCAGGTCGGGGCGGTGCCAGTCGTGCAAAGCCTGCCGGACCGCCTGCTCGAACTCGGGTTGAGAAAGTACCAGCAGGTCCGGCGTCGGACGCGGAGGTGCGGAAGGACTCTCGGACAATGCGCGCTCGGTGACCCGCTCGAGCCACGCGTCGACCGGGACACGACGGAAGTCGTGTGCGAACAGCCCGTACCTTCGGACGCCCACCTCGAAATCGGCGCCCTCGGCGCGCGGAAGGTCGGCGACCGCGAAGTACTCGTTCCACCGATCCGGTTCGGCAAGTGTGAGGAAGTCCCAGGACAGGCTCGGTGTGCACAGGTACCGCTGCATGGTGATGATCGGAATGGCGTTCATCGTGGGCGACGGGTCCTGATAGGTGTCGAGGTCGACGACGAACCGGGTCTGGGTGACGGTCTCCCCCGTTCGCGGAGGTGAGTGGCCGCAGGCGAACTTCCAGGCCGCCGCGGCACCCGGATCCGACGCCAGATCTTCCGCGGACGCGAGGCTCAGATCGATGAGACCGAAGAACCCGCGGGGCGCACCGTCGGGACGGCGCACGATGTAGAACCCATCGGGCTGGCATTCGTACCAGGCGGCCGCTATGGCCGCCGCCTCCGCACCCTCGTGGAGTCGGGTGAACTCGACGATCGTTTCGCGATCCGCCGGGGAAGCGGGTTCCGGGTAGTGCCGACCCCACGATTCCCACTCCACCGGGGACAGGATCCCGGGCAGATTGCGAAACACGAACTTCAGGTCGAAGATCACGCGCTGCTGTTCGCGCCCGGTACACGACAGAAGCGAGCGGCGAATGTGCCGGCACACGCGGTGGAAGACGTCGGTGTAAGCGTCGAGGTCGCGCCACCGCAGGTCCGCGTCGATGACGTCGCGGGCCATATCGTGCGGGGCCAGGCCCTCCGGGCCTGCGTCGACGAACGACAACTGCCGCAGCCACACGAACATCGCGTGCGCGTCCTCGAGCCCGAGGGCGTCGCGCAGCAGTGCCTCGGAGGTCACCCGCGCGAGGGCGCACACCTCGAGTGCCCGCCGATGCGCGGGGCTCGGCACCACCGCGATGAACCGCTGCATCAGCTCCGCCATGAGGTCGGGGGTCAACGGATCGGCCGACACCTCGCCGCCGCGGGATGCCACGTCGGCCAAGAGCGCCAGCGCCAGCGGATGGCCGTGCGTGGCCCGGCAGATTCGTTCGTGCAGCGGTGGCGGCACCGCCACTGCCCGGAGAAACTCTCTGCTCTCCTGCGGAGTGAGATTTCGGAGGGACACGACCCGCAACA
Source organism: Rhodococcus sp. IEGM 1351 (assembly GCF_030056875.1). Taxonomy (NCBI): domain Bacteria; kingdom Bacillati; phylum Actinomycetota; class Actinomycetes; order Mycobacteriales; family Nocardiaceae; genus Rhodococcus; species Rhodococcus sp. IEGM 1351. Next base: position 28,726 of record NZ_JASHKU010000024.1, read on the forward strand.
ACTCGGACCACGCCGCGTCGGAACGCCATTCGCAGCTGGGCGGTGTCCGGGCCGCGATCACGGTGAGCGCCGTTGCCGGTAGTCGCGGTAGCAATTGCGTGCGCACCCACTCGTCGATCGGCGTCAGAACCTCGTATGTGTCGATGAGGATGCACAGTCGTTCCCCCGCCCGCGCGATCGCGCCCGTGTCAGGCACATCGACGGCCTCGCCCAACGCGGCCAGGACAGCCGACGGAGACGGCGGAATATCGCGCCCGTCGAGCCGGACGACCGACGCGCCCGTTTCCGCCACGATCTCCGCGAACTCGTCCAGCAACGTGGTCTTCCCGATCCCTCCGGGGCCGTGCAGGAACAGCACGGACAACTGCGGATCGGCCGACTCCAGTCCGGCCCGAACCAATTCGCGCTCGACCCGGCGCCCGACGAAGGTCCGCCTGCGCCTCGAATTCAGGACGTCTCCGAGCGGTATCGAGGACTGTGCCGTGCCCTCCATACGTCCAATCTAGGGGCAGTGCCCTTCAGACGAAACCTTGGTGGGATCCGCTCAACGATGTGCGCAGCGCACCCCGCTGCGTACACACCCGCCACTTACCAGTTCGCGTGCCTCGCGCGGGCGACGAGGACGTCGTCGCCGGCATCGATGCGGGTGCCGAAGCCGCGACTGATCCCGTCGAGGACCCGCCGCAGCCATTCGGTGTCACCTGTCGACGCGCGTTGCAGTCGCATCTGCCGGGATTTCATCGGAACCATTCGCAGCTCGCGCAGTTCGTGGGTGGGCGCGTCGAGGGTCACCAGGTAGAGCAGACGCAGATCGTCGCGGAAGCGTTCGTGTCCCCCGATGCCCTCGTAGTCGTTGATCAGGTCGCCGCAGCCGTACAAGATCGGATGGCCTCGGTAGATCTCGACCGGCCGCGGGTGATGAGACGAGTGCCCGAAGACCACGTCGACGCCACCGTCGACGAGCCGATGCGCGAACTCGACATGCGCATCCGGCACGTCGTATCCCCAGTTCGAACCCCAGTGCACAGAGACCACCACCACGTCCGTGTTCCGCCGTACCAGCCGCGTCCGGTCGAGCACACGGTCCGCCTCGGCGCAGGTGGGTTCCGAGAGGTACGCGACACCAGGCCGGCCCCGGCGGGCGGCCCCGTGCGGCGACATCCCGCTCGACGACATACCTGCTGCCCAGATCAGCAGCCGACGCCCCGGCCCGGCCGCCACGACCACGGGACACCACGCCTGCGCCACGGTGCGCCCCGCTCCGACGGTCCGCACGCCGTTGCGGGCCAGCACATCGAGGGTCTCCACGAGCCCATCGGGACCGAAGTCGAGCAGGTGATTGTTCGCCAGTACGCAGACGTCGATCCGCGCAGCGGTGAGCACCCCCACGTTCGACGGATGCATTCTGTAGTTGATTCCTTTGGACGCGAAGCGGGCACACGCGGTGACGGACGTTTCGAGATTGACGATGCGAACGTCCGGCTCCACCGCGTCGAGGACGCGCAACGCCTCACCCCACGGCCACCCGAACCCGACGGGGCGGGGGATCGAACCATTTCGCTTCTCCGCCAACGCCACGTACTCGCGTGCGTCGCGGACGCAACGCTCCCGCAGCTCCGGGTCGCCGGGAAAGGGGAGGATCTGGTCGACTCCCCTACCGGTCATCACGTCGCCGGCGAGGAACATCCTGATGGTGTCGGACATCGAAATCCTCAGCGACAGCACGAGTACCAGGAACATGCGCGGAGACCGACATCACGACTCAGAGAATGCACCCGTCGCTCGCGCTGTCTTCAGGCACGAGCGCCGGCTCGGTCGAGCTGAGAGACCCGTTGCGGACTCAGCTCGAGGATGACACCGATGTCACGCACCGAGAGACCCGATCGGCGCAGATGCGCCACCGCGGCCCGCGAGGCCCGCGCTGCACATTCCTGCGCGTGGGCGGCGGACTCGACCTGCAGGTGGGCCGCTCTGGCCTCCATGAGCGCAGCCGAATCCCCGATCTCGTAATCGAGGAGCACCTCGACGTCCTCGACCGGCACATCCTCGACCAGATGCACGGCATCCGCCACGATCGCAGAAATCTGATCGAGCCGCCGTGCTCGGGCGAGAGCCGCCTCGACTCCCGGGACCTCCACCACCCACCAGCCGCCACAACGGGTGGCCTTCGCCGTCACCTTCATCACGAACCACTTCCTACCCGGCCCGCATCTCGTGCGAAACTCGCCCCTCCAACGACAAGTCTAGTCCCCCTCGACTGAGCAGAACTACACGGACAGAGGACCTTCAGTGTGCATGACCGCTGGTGGAACGACCCGTCGATACCGGCACTCACCAGAAATCCAGTGCCTGTGCAGTCGCGGTGGACTCCGCGTGGGTGGGCCGTAGTGCACCGCCGATGGCGTAGACGGTGTGACCGACCGTCGCGACGGACATCCCGTGAGCCCCGGTGGGCATGGGCGGCAACGGTGACCAGGTCCCCGAGGCCACGTCGTAGGCCTCGACCGTCGACAGCACCTTGGTCGGTTGTTCGCCACCGACCGCGACGATGCGGCCGTCGATGAACGCAGCGCCGAGCCCGCCGCGAGGAGTGGGCATGGCGGGCAACGTCGTCCACGTGTCCGCGGCGGGGTCGTAGCGTTCGACCGCGGCGGTGTTCTGGTCCGACGCCAGATCCCGCCCGCCGATAGCATAGAAGTACGTACCGTCCGACACCGCGGCCAGGTGTTCCCGTGGTGTGGGGATGTCCGAGACGGTCGTCCACTTCGTGCCGTCGAACACTTCGGTCGTCGCCACCAGTTCGCCGTCCGCCTGTCCCCCGGCGACCACGATCCTGTCGCCCACCACGGCTGCGGCACCAGCCGCCCGCGGCTCGTTCATCGGCGCCAGATCCACCCACTTGCCATTCCGAAGCGCGAGCACCCGGTCCGACGTCGTCCCGGTGAGGTTCGGACCTTTCGGCACCCAGCCTCCGAGGATCACCAACTCGCCCCCGTACTCGACGGCCATCGCGTGATTGAGGGGGACCGGAAGGTCGGGACCCGCCTTCCAGGTGTCGATGGCAGGGTCGTTCCCCTCGACCTTCGGGGTCGACCCCGCATTGTCGAGGCCACCGAGCACCCAGATCGTGCCGTCCGCGACCGCCGTCGCCGTCTGCTGACGGGCGATCGGCGCATCCTTCAGCGGACGCCACGCCGGCGCCCATTGAGTCTTGCGTGGCGCGAGTTGCAAGGCCTCGGACACAGCGGTCGATTCGGCGTGTGTCGGTTTGATACCGCCGCCGACGGCATACACCGTGTCGCCGACCGCGCCGACCGCCATCCCGTGCCGCGGTGTGCGCAGAGCCGGCAATTGCGACCACGTTCCCGCGACCACGTCGTAGGCCTCGACCGTCGACAGCACCCGAGTCGGTTCTTCACCACCGACCGCGACGATGCGGCCGTCGATGAACGCCGCACCGAGGCCGCCGCGAGGAGTGGGCATGGCGGGCAACGTCGTCCAGGTTCCCGCAGCGGGATCGAATCGTTCGACCGCGGCGGTGTTCTGGTCCGACGCCAGATCCCGCCCACCGATGGCATAGAAGTACGTGCCGTCCGACACCCCGGCCAGATGCTCCCGTGGTGTGGGGACAGGCGCGACGGTCGTCCACTTCGTTCCGTCGAACACCTCGGCCGTCGCCACCAGTTGGCCGTTCGCCTGTCCGCCCGCGACCACGATCTTGTCGCCGACCACGGCCGCGGCACCGGCCGCCCGCGGTGCGTTCAGCGGCGGCAGGTCCACCCACCGACCGTCGCGCATGGCCATCACCCGATCGGAGTCGACCGCGGTCAGGTTTTGACCTTCCGCCTTCCAGCCGCCGATCAGTACGGGCTCGTCGTTGTAGGTGACAGCCATCGCATGATTGAGCGGGACCGGAAGGTCGGGGCCGGCCTTCCAGGTGTCGATGGCCGGGTCGTAGCCCTCCTGCTGGGTGGAGACGCCGTTGTCGTCCAACCCACCGAAGACCCAGATCGTCCCGTCCGCGACCGTCGTTGCCGTCTGCTGGCGGGCAACACGGGCATCCGCGACCGGTCGCCACGCCGCGGTCGGGTCGACGGAAGGAGACGCGCCGGCGTCCTGAACGGTCGGTCCTGCGGTGCCGGGTCCGGTGGTTTCTCGAAGCACGAGGTACCCGCCGCCGGCCAGCACCAGCGCGACGACCAGTGCGAGCGCGGTCAGGACCGCGCGCCGACCTTTGCGGGACTCTCCGATGCTGCCCGGACCTCCGGCCGGTGGCCAGGGCGGCGGGCCCGTCGGCGGCCAGAGCGGCGGTCCCGAGGGATGAGGATCAGGTTGGAGTTGCTGGGTCGGTTCGACCCACAGACGCCGGCCGCTGTCCGGACCTTCGTACCGGATTCGGCGGTATCCATCGGCACCGGACTCCGACCGGTGTGTCTCGGTCGTCTGCGCGGTCTCCAGGGGTGCAAGCGCCATCGCGTCCGAACGCAAACCGATGTGTCGCTGAGCGGCTTGGAGTTCGTGTCCGAACTCCTCGGCGGACGCCGGCCGAGCAGCGGGATTCGTCGCCATCGCCCTCTCGATCACAGTGCACACGCCGTCCGGGATGCCTTGGGCGCGCAGGTCCGGCACCGGCTGGCTGCTGATCCTCACGAACTGCGCCACGAGTTCCTCACCGGTCTTCCGCTCGAACGCCGCCCTCCCCGCGATCAGCGAGAAGATCGTCGCGCCCAGTCCGTAGACGTCGGATCTCGCCGTCGGCGACTCCCCGTTGAGCACCTCCGGCGCGGTGAACGCCAGTGACCCGGTAAACCCGCCGGTGGCCGTTTCGTACCCGCCGGCGATGTGTGCGATGCCGAAATCGGTGAGCTGCGGCTCGCCGTAGTCGGTGAGAAGGATGTTCGCGGGTTTGATGTCGCGATGCAGCGTGCCGGTCCGGTGCGCCGTCTCCAGGGCTCCCGCCAACTTCACCCCGATGCTGATCGCCTCCGGCCACGGCAGCGGACCTTCCCGGCGTATCTGGACCGCCAGTGAATCGCGCGGGTGATAGTGCATGACGATGTACGGGCGACCGGTGTCGGTCACGCCGACCTGCAGTATGTTGACGATGTTCGGGTGGCCGGAGAGCCCACCCATCGCGTACCCCTCCCGCAGGAAGCGCTCGCGGTTCTCGGGGTCCAGGTCCGACGTCAGCACCTTGATCGCGACGATTCGACCCAGCGAACGCTGCAGGCAGCGGTAGACGACACCGAATCCGCCCCGGCCGACCTCCTCGGCACCGGCGAACCCGGCAGCGTCCAACTCGGCCACGATCCCGCGGCCCACCGCACGGACCGGCGCCGCCTGGGTCGCGTCAGGGTCGAAATCGGCCATCGGGCGCCTCAGTTCCTTTCGACATCCACGACGATGTCGCGGTTGGGCCCGCCGAGTAGGGCAGGCTTCGTGCCGACGTGCACACTCGGGTACATCGCATTCACCTCTGATGCAGGTCCAACCGACACGCCGATGCGGTTACCAGCAGTCGACGACTGCGAATATCTTTCTGTCACAAGGGCGAAGCGCGGTGTCATTTCGTCGGATGTCGACGGGATCCGCCCTGTCCAGAAAGTATTCGACGGGTCGAGGTCCGCGTCAAGATGACAATTTCCCCGCCCTAGGGTGCCTATCGGCAGTCACGACTTCATGTCACGTCGGCGACAGCGCACAAATCGGGTTCTGCGGCAGTCCTAGAAGGGGCCGCCGTAGAACGCGTAACTGCCCGCCCCCGCAGCCTTCGCCCGATACATCGCCGAGTCTGCCCGGCGGACGAGTTCTTCACGGGTGCACTCCGGATCGGAGAGTGCGACACCGATACTCGCACTGATCGGCCAGTCGAGAGATCCTGCCCGGTTCAGGTCGGCGACGCTTCCGGTGATCCGGGCAGCAATCGCCACCGCTTCTGCTGCGCCCGCGACGTGCTCACACACCACCACGAATTCGTCACCGCCGAGGCGGGCAACGGTATCGCCCGGGCGCACCGCCGACCGCAGATGCCTGGCGAGAACGACCAACGCGTCGTCGCCGCCGGCATGGCCGAGGCTGTCGTTGACGATCTTGAAGTCGTCGAGATCGACCAACAACAGCGCAACGCGCGTGCCACCGCGCGGCGCGGCGTCCAGGGCGTCGTCGAGCCGGCGTCGGGCCAATGCCCGGTTCGGTAACCCGGTCAGCGGATCGTGCAAGCTCTGGTACACCAATGCGGCTTCGGCCTCGATGCGGCGGATCGCGGCGGACAGCACCGCCGTCACCGAGCGCAGGAAGGTCAGATCACGGTCGGTGTATTCGCGGGGACGACGACTGTGCGCGGTCAGCACTCCCCACACCGCTTCGGCGCCGATCGGAACGCACACCCCACTATGCAGCCCGCGCCTGGTCATCCCGACAGTGGAGAACCGGGTCTCGTGGACCCGATCGGCGCACACGATCACTGCCCCGCTGGCGGTGGCATACCCGGGTTGTGAGCCCCTTCCCGGGGCGAACGTCGTCGGCGAGGGCTCGGGTCCCCGATAGGCCAGCACGGCGAGTTCGCCGTCGTCGGACATCTGCGCGATCGACAAGCACTGCACACCCATCAGTGCGGCGGCCGCACCGGCCGCCGCGAGGAGCTCGTCGAGGTCCCCGCCGACCGCGAGTTGGCTCAAGTCTGCGATCGCCTGCTGCTCGCGGGCCCGGTACGCGGACTCCGCCAGAGCGCGGTGCAAGCGTTGTTCGTCCTCTTCTGCGCCGCGGCGATCCTGCGCAATCGAGGCGATCAGCGACGGCCCGGTGCGCGTGTGCTGCAGCACGAATGTCGAGATCAGCATCGGGATCGGCTCGCCCGTCACGAAATGGCGGAATTCCGTCAGCCCGTTCCACTCCCCCCGCTCGACCAGCGCCGACTCCACCTCACGGGCCTGCACGAGGCCGACATCGGTGAACAGCTCCGCCGTCGTCCGCGCGTACGCGTGCACGGCATCCCCTAATCCGAGCAGACCGACACCGGCGGGATTGACATACACGATTCGCCCGGACACGAATTCGGACACGAACACCAAGGCCGGAGTGTGTTCGAGGACCGCGAGCAACATCCCCGAATCCGGCAGAGCCTCCATGGGTGCTCCCTCCCCTGCGAACCTTCCTCCCACACCCGCCTGTGACCTCCTCCACGATAAGCGGCGTCGGCACCGCCGCGGCGGTGCGGGCGTGGCACGTTGATTCTGCCTCGGTGTAGGTGCACGATCGTGGGCATGCGCAGAGCGCGTTGGCCGGCATTCGCGCCGCCGGCAGCGAGTGGGACCGCAGTGCACGGTCCCACCATCCTCGCGTCCAAAACTCACATCACCCTCGACTTGCTCGGAATCGTCGCCTTCTCGTCCGGAATCCATGTCCGACTCGCGCTGACTGCGACCGGGTGCGCCGCCGAACGTGCGCATCACGAGACACGATCGCTGTCCGATCCCACCGATCCCGACACCCAGTGGTCGTATCTGTCGGTCCTGCTGCAGCTGGGGTCCGTGGCGGGCGAAGCCGACCCCTACCTGCCGCGATCCGGTTCGCCGCTGAACTGGGGTGGGGTGCCCGCGTACCGCACGGAGCCGAATTATTGGCTCGGTACGTGTACACGGCCGCACGACATCATGATCTCGGCGGGGTGGCCGGAGATCGGTCTCGGCCCCACCTGTGTCACGGCCCTCCTCGAAGCCAGTCCGTCCGCTGTCACATCCGACTGATCGTGAAAGCGAAGCCCGGCTCTGCTAGAGCGCCGAGGTCGTGAGGGCATCGGGTGCTGTCACGATCTCGAACGGCATTTCGATGTGCGCAACCGTCCCGGATCGAGGTCCGGGGTGGACGGAGAAGCTGCCTCCGGCCGCGACGACACGGAGTTCGTGCGATGTCAGTCCGATGTGGCCTCTGCTGAGGCTTCGGTCGATCGCCTCACGGGAGATGCCGCACCCGTCGTCGGTGACATCGAGGACCGCATGCTCACCCCACCGCGCCAGCTCGACCCGGACGGTACGGGCGTGCGCGTGTTTCACCACGTTGCTGAGCAATTCGCGTGCCGCACTGAACAGCACATCATCAGCCGTGGTGCGAAGATCGTCGACCCATTCCGAGGTCAGAAGCTCCACGTCGAAACCGCCACGTGCCTGGGCGGATCGGGTGATGTCGCCGAGAGCGCGAGCGAGACCGACACGATCGAGCACAGTGGGATGCAGCTCCGAGACGGTCGCCCTGAGCAGGGTCGCGGATTCGGTGAGTGCGTGGGTGATGCGATCCACCGCCTCCGGGTCGGCACTGCCGGTGAGGTCGTCGAGGTCCATTTTCGCGGCCAGGACGAATTGAAGCGCCCCGTCGTGGAGTTGCTCGGACAACGCACGTCGTTCGCGTTGTTCGAGACCCATCAGCTCTGCGAGCAGGGCGGTGCGGTCGCGCACCAGGTGACCGATGGTCAGCACTCTGGAGCGTTGAATTCTGCTGAGCACGACGGCGCCTGCACCGAGGACGGCGAGGGCCATCGTGCTGAGCAGGATGGAGGTCCAGGGTTCTTCGTTCGAAGCCATCGTGGCCCAGCTGGCGGCCAGGAATACCAAGACCGTAGGCACGACCACGGACGCGCAGACACCTGGGCGCAGCTGCGTGGAGGCCAGTAGCGGGATCACGAACAAACCGTTGCTCAGGATGTCTGCGGTCCAACTCTGTTGTGCTGCAATACCAGTCAACAGGGTGAGGCAGCCGAGTACCGCAAGGTCGACGAACAGTGCGAGCCACATCGCGTTCACCGGCCCCGGACCGCCTCGACGAGTCCACAGCGCGAGCCCGCCGGACCAGAGTGCGTAGCAGATCAGGACCGCCACGCACACGCCCGCATCGTTCATGGGCGGGACGAACCCGAGAGTCAACGCAATGAAGAGCACCAGCACACCGCGAAGCGCGAGTTGTAGATAGGCGCCGCGATAAGCGTGCTCGAGGATGATGCGTTCGAGATCTGGGCTGCCGCCGAGATCCGCGGGTAGTACCGATGACTCAGCCATGGGACGGCCTCCTCGGCCGGGCGACTCCGACAGGAAGATGCGGGGACATCAACTGCTGGACCTGCGACAATGCCCAAGATTCTAGCACCGGACTGTGGGGGACCCCTGGTACTCGACGGTCTGCGCGCGGGCCCTGCGGACCTCCGCGAACTGCGCCTCGCAGTTCACCTTGCAGTCGCTGATTGTCCAGCGCCAGAGTGGTGGCGGCCCGCACGGCCGCCAGCAGCCTCGGCTGGTCGGCGACCGCACGGTCGTACACCACCGCCCCCCACCAGGACGCCGTCGCGGATGAGGGCGGTCGCCTCGCGGGGATCGTTCCTGGGTGGCAGAACCTGGGGACGCCCTTGCGCGTCCACGTATCCGTCGTCCGCGCGGGAGAACGACGACAACGCCAGGTCCGGGTCGCGCAGTGCCGCGCGCACCGCGTCGATGAAGCGATCACCGAGCGGGGCGGTGCCGATCTCGATCATCGAGGTTGCGCACCGCGGCTCGGGCGACGCGGTAGCACAGAGCGGCGATCCACAGCGGCGCCACGGCGGCCCGGCAAGCCGGTGAACCCGACCTCCATCGGGCGATCACCACGCCGATCAGGACCACCCCGAGGGCGAGCCCCACTGCACCGAACATCACTTGCAGCGCCGCGTAGACCCTCGGGTCGTCACGCACCAGGAGCAGATTCAACGACGGTGGATCGGCCGGGCTGATGCGTGGGTGTCGAGGAACGCAAGCTCGGACACGACGGCGTAGTACGCGTAGCGTCCGTCGACGAACCACCGCTCCCACCGGTGGCGCAACCGCCCCCCAGGGAAAACTGAACACGAGTTGGGTCAGCACCGCAATGTACATGTTGGTCAGCGCGGCGCCGACCGTGAACAGGGCCGGAACCGTCGACAGTCGAAAGCCCTTCACCAGCCACAGCAGCCCGGTGGCAACCAGCAGCCACCCCAGGTTGTCGTGCGGCCGGTGGCTTCTGGCGACCGGGCCGGCCGCCACCCGCGACCGCCAGTACGGCGGTCACCAGGGCGGTCGCACACTGCGCGCGAAGACTCACCGGGTGCCGCCCGCGAGTCCGGACAGTTCGAGGAACACGGGATCGATCCTCGTGGGGATCCCGATTCGGCACCATCACCACAGGGTGGGGTAATGCGACACCTGGGTGGACCGTCTCGACACCTTCGGCCCCTGTCGCCTGCCGTTGTTCGGCGCGGATCGATCGATGCCACGCGGCACACCGGCATTCGTGGGAACATCTCATCCGATCGGTCCAGCAGACTGAAGAGAAAGGGGTGTGGTTCATGACCAGGATTCGACTTCGGCCCGCGGTGGCACTGGCATCGATCGCCGGTGCGTCGACCCTGTTTCTTGCGGCCTGCACCCAGGACGCATCGTCGACCGAGGGCACCGAATCGGCCGCGCCGAGTGCCTCCGACGAGGCGCCGGCCGCGGAGGCACCCGTCAACGGTGTCGATGCGAAGGTGTACGCCTCCAGCGACCCGGAAACCGATGCCTACGGGTTCGTCACACCGTCAGGGAAATGGCAGTGCGCGATCATTCCCACCAGGAATGTTGCCGGATGTGCGTCTCATCCCACTGCGGGGCCATTGGGAGTCCCGGGGGCTCCGCAGATCGCCTCGCCGGACGGAGGCCCGCCGGCCGAGGCGAACCTCATCGCGGTCGAGGCGGGGAAGGAGCCGAGCTTCCAGAACTGGAACCAGACGGTCTTTCCCGCCAACGCCAAGGTCCTCCCCTACGACACCACGCTGGCGATCGACGGATTCAGTTGCAATGTGCAGTTCTCCGGCGTCTCCTGCAGGGAGGATGCAACGGACAAGGGGTTCACCATCTCCACCAGCGGCTACAAGTTCGAGTTCACCCCGATACCCGTGAGCCTCCCCAGCGCGAGCCCGGCACAGATCGCGCCCACGGCGGCCCCGCTTCCCCAGCAGGCGCGCGGATCGAATCAGTGTGGCCCCGTTGCCTATCCGGAGACGGGAAAGCCTGCGACCGTGGTCATCGTGAAGGGAACACTCCGCTGCGACGAGGCGCACGCGATGCTCACGAAGTATTTCGCCGCACCGGACAAGAACGAACCGGTGTACAGCTTCGACGGGTGGGAATGCCGCCTCGCGGGAGACCCGGGATCCGCGGAGATCGGCTACACGATCAACTGCACCGACGACAACGGGAACACCGTGGTCGCACAGCCGTAGACCGATCACCCGCGACACTCGACGCTCGATGTCTACGCTGGCGCTATGCAACCACCGAATGACCAGGACGGTACTTGGGAGGGTTCGTGGCTCGCGGCAATGACGGTGATCAAGAGTGCTCAGCGGGTTTTCACGCCTCAGAACCGCCCTCCCTCCGAGCTCCTTCCTCTCGTCGAACCCCTGAGCCGGTTGGGTGATGTGCTCCGGGCAGCACCGCCCGACCCCGAAGAGTCCCGCCGTCGCGCGGCCGAGCTGGTGGCCGATCGAGACCTGATCGAATGGGCATGCCGGCCGGATCAGCCCAGCGAGATCCGGGAGTTCGGGGCGACCTTGGCCTTCCTGTCCATGAAACTGACCACCTGAGCCTCGGGCTGTCCACGCCGCACAGGCGTCCGGACCGCTCAGAAGTCGTAGTCCACGCCGCACAGGCGTCCGGACCGCTCAGAAGTCGTAGTCCACGACGACCGGAGCGTGATCGCTCATCCGGCGGTCGGCCGCCGGATCACGGTCGGTGCCGGCCGTGACCGCCGCTCGTGCCAATTGCGGCGTCGCGAGGTGGTAATCGATGCGCCAGCCGATGTCGTTCACGAATGACTGCCCCAGCCACGACCACCACGAGTACGGACCCTCGACGCCCGGATGCTGTCGCCGGACGACGTCGACGAGGGTGCGCGGCGACAGGATGGAGTCGAACCACTCGCGCTCCTCCGGCAGAAACCCCTCGGCCTGGTTGCTACGCCGCCAGTTCCGTACGTCGGAACGGGTGTGCGCGATGTTGAGGTCACCCATCAGCAGAAGCTCCCTGCCGCGTGCGCGCGCCGTGCGCCGCGACCGGGTCAGCTGTCGCGCGAACGCGGAGAGGAAGCGCATCTTGCGGTCGTACCGGGCGCCGCCGTCGGGCGCTTCCCGCATCCGCCCGGGCTTCTGGAGGTGGGCCGGAAGGCCACCCTTCGGCAGGTACATCGATGCCACGGTGATCGGCGCCTCGGCGAGGTCGACCTCGACGTACCGACCCTGGTTCGCGAACTCTCCCAGCCCCCGGGCCAACGGCTCCGGATCCAGTTCGACGCTGTCGGTGTGCATTTCACCTGGCGCCCGCATCAGCGCCGTACCGCTCCACGTCCGAACTGCGACGGGCGCCTGCCGGGTCAGGACCGCGACACCGTTGCGGCCCGCGACGTCCCCCTCGTCGTACGTGAGGTGGTAGTCGCCGAACACCCCCGGCGGGATGGACTCGGCACGAGCCCGCACCTCCTGAAGCGCGACCACATCGGGGCCGCGGTCGCCCAGCCAGTCCTCGAATCCGCGCCGCTGCGCTGCGCGGATCCCGTTGACGTTGAAGGTCGCGATTCGCACGAGTGACAGTGTAGGGATCCGACCGACGCGTCGAATCTCGCCATACCTTTCACGTGCCGTCTGGCAGTTCTGCGGAGTTGGCCGATTTGTATGTGAACTCGAGTACGCGTTGCTAGCCTTCCCGTGATTGAGACCACACTGCAGGGGGAGATCTCGATGCGGATCGCGCGGACGCGGCCAGGAAGTGCCCGGCGCGGTGTGGCGACCGCGGCCCTGGCGGTATCGGTTGTCCTCGGGGTCGCGACGAGCCCCGTGCCTGCCGTCGCGTCAGCCGAGACGTTCTTCTTCGACGACATCGGCTCGACGGCCGTTCCGAGGGCGAACTGCGGCCCCGGCTCGCTGCCCGAAACGGGCATGCAGGGCGACGTTCCAGCCGAGGACCGAAACAACGGCCGAAGCACCCAGGGCTATCGATGCAATATGTCGCTGGTCGGAGGCTTACAGGATCGCGGTGGTGGCCTGCTGTCGGTGACCTACGACCACTGCTCCTACACCAGCACGTTCTTCCCCGGGAACCTGCTCAACCCCACAACGCCGGGCGTACAGGTGCTCGACGTGTCGAACCCTGCGCAGCCGGTGTTGTCCACGACCCTGAACGAACCCGCGATGCTGGGCGGAACCTGGGAAAGTCTGAAGGTCAACAAGGCACGCAAGTTGCTCGCGGCCACGGCGGTGCCGATCGCTGCCGGCACCGGCTATTTCTCCGTCTACGACATTTCCGACTGCGCCCACCCCCGATTGCTCAACCGTGGTGCCGGTAGCGACGTCACGATGCCGCTGCCGTTCATCTCCCATGAGGGCGGCTTCTCGCCGGACGGCAACACCTACTGGGTGTCCGGCCCCGCACCGGGTTTCCTCACCGCCATCGACATCAGTAACCCCGCCGAGCCGCGGATCATCTGGCAGGGATTACACGGACTCGGCGGGCACGGCTTCGGCATCACCCCCGACGGGAACCGGATGTACCTGTCGAATCTCGGTGGGATCACAGTCCTCGACATCAGCGCGGTGCAACGGGGCGACCCATATCCCACCGTCCCGCAGATCGCCACCTACCTGTGGACCGACGGCTTCTTCAATCAACACAGCATCCCGGTCACCTATGGGGACAAGCCTTACATCTTCACCGTCGACGAAACCGGCGGCGGTGGAATCAAGGTCTTCGATGTCGCCGACCCGGCGCACGCCGAGATCGTGCAGAAGATCAAGCTCGAGATCCAACTTCCGGCCAATACCGCCGCGAACCTTCGGTCGTCGCAAGGCGGCTCGGTGTTCTCCTACGATCCGCACTACTGCGTGGTCGACCGTCCAGCCGACCCGACCGCACTCGCGTGCTCCTGGGAATCGTCCGGGATCCGCGTGTTCGATATCCGCGATCTGAACCGCATCAGTGAGATCGCCTACTACAACCCGCCGGCACAGACCGGCAAGAACGTTCAGCTCACCAACTCTCCACACGCATTGTCCTCGCTGATCGGTGTCTCACTCTTCAACTTCGTTCCGCTCGCCCGCGCCGTCTTCGAGGGCAAGACGGATCCGCGGGTCGCGTTCGGCCCGCGCGCCGGAATGGTGGCGTTCGGCGACCTGTCGGCGGACTGGTGCTTCTCACCTCCGGAGTTCCACGGCAACCAGATCTGGACCTCGTGCAGCGACAACGGCTTCATGGCGTTGCAACTGGACGACACCGTTTATCAACCACCGGCGAATCAGGCTTCGACTTATGGTCAGTGACACCAAGTCTTCGTCGTTCCGCGGTCCCCTCGTCCTGTTGCTGTGCGCCACCGTGCTTGGCGTCGCCGGGGTCGCCGCCGGAATGGGGTTCGAATCGGAACGCGACACCAACCCCGACACGGTGCAACTGTCATCAGCGGACATCGGCTTCGCACAGGACATGTCGGTGCACCACGAGCAGGCCGTGCTGATCGCCCAGACGCTGTCGCAGGACGTCGATCCGCAGACCCGGGTCATCGCCGATCAGATCGTCGTCGCACAGACCTCCGAGATCGCGACGATGCGCGGTTGGCTCACCCTCTTCGACGAACCGTTCACCACACCGCAACCGATGCAGTGGATGCACGGATCGGATCACGCCATGACTGACCACGGCGGCGCACCCATGCCGGGGGCAGCGAGTACCAGCGAGATCACCCGGCTCGCCGGCCTGCGCGGAGCAGATGCCGAGACACTGTTTCTGCAGCTCATGATTCGGCACCATCAGGGGGGAGTCGACATGGCCGAGGCAGCCACCCACGCAGTTGCATCCGAACCGATCCGCCGCATCGCACGCGGGATGATCCGTGACCAGAGCAATGAAATCGCAGTGATGACAGCCATACTCGACACCCGAGACGCGACACCGCTCCCCCACCCTTGAGGCGTTGAGGCTCTCGACCGCCCACACCCGGAAGCCCGACGCATGTCGCGCAGATGCCGGGACTGCGAGGTCCGCTCCCACACCGCGCGACGTTGTAGTCCGGCGCGAGCTCGGGGTCGGGGCCCGTTCGGGGTCGATCTCGACGGTCTCGAGCAGCGTTTACCGGCTTGTCCTCGATGCGTAACAACCGCACCCACCGATAGCCTGCCACGATCGACTGACGAGCCGGTCGTGCTCGATGTCATTGTGACTGCTCCGGGGCGGGCTAGTTGATGCGTGATCCCCGGACGAATTCGGCGTTCCGCGGCGGGAAGGGTTCGCCACTGTTGTATCTGCGTTCGAGAACGGCGAGGTACTGGTCGAGGGCTTCGTCGACGAGGTTGGACCAACTGTTGGGGGCGCCGGCGATGTGGCCGATGGCAGCGATGGCATTCTTACCATTTTCGACCTTGGCGCTGTTGATGTAGACGGATACCTGCTTCTTGTCTGCGGGCACCCGTTTGGTGGTCTTCTTTTCCTCGCCGCGGGCCACCGGCCCCGGTTGAGGTTCGGCGATGGTGGCTGCTCCTTGTGCGAGGTCCACGCCCTGTTCGACGAGGTTCGGCAGTCGTGGCTTGCGGCGTTCGAGGGGGTTGTTGGCGAGTCCGGCTTTACGTGTCACGTTCGTCAGGAGGTCCTTGCGACTAGTTCTCGAGTACGTCCCGTCCTGGTGGGCGCCTGTGCGGGGCTGGTGGCGGCGTTCGAGGGGGTTGTTTGCGAGTCCGGGTTTACGTGTCACGGTCATCGGGGGTCCCTTTCGACGAGTTCTTGGGCGGCGTCGCGGTAGGCGCGAGCTGCGGAGGAGGACGGTGCCCACCTCACGACGGGTTCTTCGGCGCTGTAGCTTTCGCTGACTCGGACGGACTTCGGGATGATGGTGCGCATCGTCTGCTCGGCGTAGGTCTCGCGGAGCGCGGCAAGGACCTGCTGGTCGATGACCTGGCCGAGTTCGACGCGGCCGCACAGAATGTGATTGAGCCGTGCGGTGGGGTTGAGCAGCTCGACCTGCTGGGTGATGTAGTTTTCGATCCGCATGAGCGCTTCGAGTTCCATGGCTCCTGTCATGACAGCGGCGAGCACTTCGGTGCAGGCGACGAGTGCGCTGATGGTCAGGTGGTCGAAGTCTCCGGGGCAGTCGAGGAGGTTGAAGTCGACCTCGGGAGCGCTGGCGAGGGCTTTGCGCAGGATGCCGTGTGCACCGGGCTTCTTGAGGAAGTAGGGCCCGACGGAATCGAGTTCCTTGGTGGCAGGAACGAGGTGGATCCCGGACGCGGTGATGGTGGTGGCGTCTTCGATGCTCGCAACCAGCATGAGTACCGACAGGACATCGTTGTCGACGGCTTCGGGCGTGGCGCCGAGCCAGGTGGTGGCGTTGCATTGTGGGTCGAGGTCGATGACGCGGACGGTGTAGCCGGCTTCGACGAGGGCTTGGGCGAGGTTGACCGTGCTCGTGGTCTTGGTGGAGCCACCTTTATGGTTGACCACTGCGATGGTGCGGGTCATGTGGGCCTGTCCCTTCGTGTAAATATAATGACGCCCCTCAAGATACTTAACTTGGTCGAGGCACGCGGATGACCCGCCGATCTGAGCTGGAACATGTCCGATCCCACCGCTACGACCACGAGTTCGCCACGGTTGATCGGCCCTCACCGCGGTCTCGACGAATCCAACACCATCCGAGAGTCCGGTGACCGCAGTCCTGTTGGCAGCACCTGCTCATCCCCTCCGCGGGTGGTTGCTACCCTCGACTTCGACGTATTCGCGGACAACGATTTTCACCTTCGGGACCTTCTCGTGGGATGCGGACCTCGCCATCATCGCCGCCCACGGGACACTCGACACCGAAGCGGCGGCCATCGACTGGGTCTCCTCGAGTCGAGTGCCTGTGGGCGTTCGTCCAACCGGCGGCCTCGAGTCAGTCGACGACAGCGCCCCCGGTGAGGTTGATCTCGGTCGCGGTCATCGTAGTGGCCCAGTCGGACGCGGCGAAGACGGCCGCGTTGGCGACATCGACGTAGCTCGGGCGCCGCGGCAGCAGCAGACGGGTGGCGTCCGGGTCGGGCTCGTCCGGTTCCGGGGAGCCCGGCGACAGTAGCCAGGCGACACGGACACCCTGCGGCCCGAGCTCGGCGGCCAGCTGTCGGCACAGGCCGGCGAGTGCGGCCCACGCGACGTGGGAGCCACCGAGGTTCGGAATCGCCTCCCGTCCACCAGCCATGACGAGGATGACGCCGCTGCCGCGTCCCACCATGTGGCGCGCAGCGGCCGTGGCCACGGTGAAGCTCGTCGTGACCGCCTTGGCGACCGGCTGCATGACGTCGCCGACCCGCATGTCGACGAGCGGAGTGCCCTGGATGTCGTCGTTGAAGGTGGCGTTGAAGCAGACATCGATGCCGCCGCTCTGGTCCGCCACCGCTGCGGCATGCCGCTCGACCGCGTCCCGGTCCACCGCATCGAGAACAGCGACGTGCGCAATCCCTCCCTCGTCCCTGATGCTGTGGGCGACATCCTCGAGCGTGGCTCGCGTGCGTCCGGTGAGGTGCACCTCAGCGCCTTCCCGCGCGTACGCCCTCGCGACCGCGGAGCCGACGGCACCGCTGCCCCCGTGGACGATCGTGATGCGGTTCTGCAGCAGCATTACTCACCCGCCTTTCCCTCTCGCGTACCAGCGTAAGACCGCGCGATGTGTGACCACGCGAGTTTCCGGACTTCATCGGTACGAGCTCGAGCGGCGTCGAGCGGCAGCTCGGGTGTCGCGCTCGGAGTTCCGGATCAACAGCTGCGCGCATCTCACTCCTGCGGTGAGACGAATCTAGAACAGATTCCGCTAGGTCATGCGCTGCCTCGTGCGGACCGTCGTCCGAGTGGTCTATCACGACCCACAACACGACTTGACGGCAGAGCTCTCAGGCCGGACACCGAAGCCCATGGCAGGCTTGGACCAGGTGGGTACCGATTTCACACACCACCCTCGACCCGACCATCCAGCGTGACGCGCACATACGAAAGGGGCGTCGCTGATGACCGTCCGTACCGTGAGCACGGAGGCAGGGCGACTCTCCGGTGACCACACCGACGGGGTCGCCCGATTCCTGGGAATCCCCTACGCGGCAGCTCCAGCGGGCGAACGCCGATTCGCACCCCCTGCCCCTGCCCCTGCCGAACGATGGGCAGGGACCAGGAACGCCACCGGTTACGGCGCGACCGCACCCCAGCCGCCGTTGCACCCCGCCCACGCGAATCTGGCGCCGCTGATCGGACCCGGATGGGTCGCCGGAGACGGCGAATACCTCAATCTCAACGTCTGGACACCCGACCCCGGCACGAGTGGGCTTCCGGTGATGGTCTACGTCCACGGCGGCGGGTTCGTGATCGGGTCGGGCGCCGCCCCCGCCTTCGACGGCACCTCGTTCGCGCGCGACGGCGTCGTCCTGGTCACCGTCAACTATCGACTCGGGGCGGAGGGCTTCCTCGCACTGTCCGGTGAGATCACGAACATTGGATTGCGCGATCAGATCGCAGCACTGCGCTGGGTTCGCGACAACATCGCCGGGTTCGGCGGGAACCCGGACAACGTCACCATCTTCGGCGAATCGGCCGGCGGCTCCTCGGTCGCGTTTCTGCTGCACTCCCCGCTGGCCGCCGGACTGTTCCAGCGCGCGATCGTCCAGAGCGGACACGACGAGATGGCCCGCAGGCTCGAGCTCACCGAAGAACTCACGAAGGCACTCGCTGCCAGGCTCGGAACCTCCCCGACCACAGACGCATTCCGAGAATTCTCTGCCCCCGACCTGCTGCGCGCGCAGGCAGCGCTGCTCAGAAACGAACCCCACCCAGACCTGCGCGACGACAACGGTTTCGACCCGGGCCACCGTCGTGCGCTGTTCCTCCCCACCACGGGTGACGACGTCCTCCCCGATCCGGTCGGAGTCCCGAGCACACACTCGCGCGGCGTCGACCTGTTGATCGGCACAACACTCGAGGAAGTCAACCTCGGTTTCGGTGCCGACGAGTTCGCCGCCTTCGACGCGCGTGACGCCGTAGCCGAGTTGGCCGCCACCTACCCTGATGCCGAAGCGCTCCTCGAACGACACGGTCTCCACGACCCGGCCGTCACCCCCGCGCACGCACTCACAGCCGCCTACACGGACCTGATGTTCAGATCACCGAGCCGCCGCACCGCGCGCCGCCACCCAGGCCCCACCTACGTCTACGAATTCGCCTGGCGATCACCACTGCACGGCGCCGCACACGGCCTCGACGTCCCCTTCGTCTTCGACACGACACAGGCATGCCGCGGCCTCATCGGCGACGCCGCACCCGGCGCACTCACCGACGCGATGCACCAAACCTGGCTCGACTTCGCGACCCACGGAGATCCCGGCTGGCCCACCTACGACGACGCCAGAACTGCGATGAGCTTCGATGCCAGCCCCCACCTCCGCGAGGACACCGCTCCCGACGACACCGGCGCGAAATACCTGCCGGGCACCTCCACAATCCGAAGCTCCGCGCACGGACAAGCATGAGAAGCCGCTCCCATGCCGGCAACAAATCCCGCCGGTCGCCCTTCCGAGGTCGCAGCGGCTGTCACCGGCGGAGTCGACTTCGTCCGTTACCGGCCAGTGTGCGCAGTTGCACGTCCAACGAACTTCCCGATTGACGAACTTGCACCGCGACGAGATCGGCGCCCAGCGCGCACACCCGCAAGGGTCCACGCGCCGAAAAGCGGGTCCCTGTTCGGTCAGCTCTGCGCACGGTCGATGACGCTACGGCCCTCGCCTTGGTGATGCGGTGAAGCCATGACGCGAGAGCCCAACCGAGTACACGGGTTCGGCGAACACGCGGTCGCGTCCCTGTCATCTGTTACTGGCGATAGATCTCCACGCGGGCGTTGGTGACCACGCCGGCATTCAACGAGGGGGCACCCCAATTCGTGCTGCAAGCCCCGGTGGCCTGACCTGTCGGCACGAATGAGGGACTGGACTGACTGAAGGGCCCGATCGCATACAACGGAAAGGCGTTGGGGATGCCGTGAAGGCCCCAACAGTCGACGATCAGCGCGTACTCCCTGCCGGCGGGCGCATCGGTGTCATGGCAGGTCGCCGTCGCGCTGAAGGCATCCTGCTGGATGACGCAGTCCTGGGGGTCCGCCTGGGCGGTGCCGGAGCCGATGATCGCCGTGAAGGCCAGCCCCGATACGACGGCGGCCGTGGCGCGTGCTGCAACGACAATAGCGTTTCTCATTGAGATCCTTTCAGTAGCAAGATGTCTGGTGTCGGGCATCCCCGCTGGCGACGTGTCGAAGCCCGCGGCCGAGCATCTGGCCGGCTCAGATGACGATGGGTGCACCCGTGACTAGGTCCCAGAGTCCCAGGCCGAGGAACAGCACGGTGCCCACTGCCGACTGCACCGGATTTCCGTTCAGGAAACCCTCGGCACCCCAGGCGACCAAATCGGTGAAGATTTCAGACGAACCCATTGTTCTCGCTCCTTGTGTCGGTATAAGACCTTGGCATCTTGATCGTCCAGACCGAATGGTCTGTTACGGATCCGGCGCGGAGTGCACATGTCGGCGAGCAGGTCGTGGACACCACACTCTTGCTACGTGGATGACAACGAGCTCTAGCCCATCGGCCAGTTGGCCGAGCGCAACGCTCAGGCAGTGGCTCGCCTCGACCTGGTCCGCACGCTATGCGATCTCGGGCTGTCTGTGGCCCCCATCCGCAAGGTGCCGGACAATGACGTGTCCCTGAAGGAAGTCCCGGCTACGCGCGCTAGGTACTTGACGTCCAGATCCACACCCTCCGGCTGCGCGAGTCACATCTCGTCGGCGCAGGACGATACCCATACCATGAGGGGCGAAACGCGCACACCGATCCTGTTCGTCGCAATGACGACTTGTATCGCCCTGGCGGCGGGCTGCCAGTCGCCCAGCGAACAAGTGGGATCCGTCGAAGGAACGACGATCCCGTGGAGCATGGTCCCCGCTGCACAATCCGGCGGAGGTGCCGCGCCCCAACCACCGGATCCTCCCCCGCCGACGGACCCGAACGCGGGTCCCGGTATCCCCGACCCTCCCACACCGACAACACCGGGCCCGAGGATACTGGTCGTTCCACCCGTCCCCGGAGTTACGGCCAGTGGCGTGCATATCGAACGTCACGACGGATTCGATCGCATCGTCTACGACTTCGGCGGCACGTACGCACCTCGCTGGCGCGCCGAATACGTCGCCGAGGCAACGCAACGCGGCCAAGAGACCGCGACACGAATCCACGGTCGATCGATCCTGCAGATCTACTTCTTCGACACGGACTCCGCGGCCGAGAGTGGGATCGCCGCGTACAACGGACCGAACCCGTTGTCGGACCCCGCGGCGTACAGCGTCGTCGAGGTGCACCTCACGCCGAACTACGAGAGAGGCACCCAGTCGTTCGTCGGCCTCCGTACCGACTACCCGCAGTTCCAGGTCACGACTCTCACAGAACCGACGAGAATCGCTGTCGACATCCACGACTAGCGCCACATTCGGGCATTCGTCGCCCCGGCAGAGATTGCATTCCCCGGGCGACACGAGCCGACTTTCGTGACAGATCGTCAAACTCGTTGACATACTTGAAGTGATGACTATCCGGATAATGCTCGACGGCTTTCACAAGGATGCGATCTCGATGCGAGATAACAGGCCCGCAACCTCCGCACTGCAGCTCTACCGCGCCTTTCAGCACCAGCACCCCCGAACTCCGGTCCCGGCCGATTACGTCACCGAATGCGGTTTCCGACTGGGACGTTGGCAGGACCGCCAGCGGATTGCCCGCATGCTCGGCACTCTGCCGCCCCAGCGCATCGAGCAACTCGACGCGATCGGATTTCTGTGGAGCGATGACGACGTCCCACTTCCGGCCGTGTCACGTACCGACGCCAAGCGGCGACGGATGCTCACCGCCATCGCCGCCTACCGCGAAGAGCACGGCAACGCACTTGTTCCCGCGAACTATGTCACCGCTGAGGGTGAACAGGTGGGCCAGTGGCTCTACCGGGCGGTGAAGAAGTGGAGGGCCGACGCCTTGCCGGACAAAGAGCGTCGCACACTCTCCGTGCTCGGCGTCTCCCCTGGTCCACGACCACGAGGCCCCCGAACATCAGCGCACCTTGTCGGACAGGCGACGTAAGGCATACGACCCGCACCCTGAATACTGTTGCTGTACATATGTTCGAGCATCAGGTCATTCCCCGGACAGGTCGGCCGACAGATCCCGAACTGAGACACCGGCAGGAATCTCGACCTCGGCGACCAACTCGGGCCGGTCGTCGAATTCGAGACGAAGAGCGCGGCACATGGTCGCGTGCATGTCGTAAAGGCTGGTGATGTAGGTCAGTTCCAGAATCTCAGGATCCGTCAGGTGGGTCCTCTCGTCGGTGACCTCGGCGCGGGGCCCTTCACGTAGGCGGGGCGCTGCGGCCTTTCGGACGGCGGGAAGGGTCAGGATGCGGTGCGTACGCGCTGGTCGGCGATTCGAGATCGACGGCGCCGACGAGGCCCGCAACTTCCTCCGCTCCCACGGAATCGGTGAGGACGCGCAGACACGGTGTGGACGAGCATCGCACTCCACACCACTCCCGAGATTCCACTGCATAGGGCCCCGGAGATCGCGCTGCTTACCCGCGGCGTCGAACTCGACGTACTCGGAATCGGCTACGACGCCATCACCGACGCGGAACGCGCCGCCGTCGTTGCATCCCACCCGCGGCCGGACTTCAAGGACGAGATCCTCGCTGCCTTCACGGACGGACTCCACGACCGCCCGGACACCACATTCGGCAACGTGAAAGCCGATGTCCTGGCACACTTCGTTCCCGGCTTCGTCCGGGGTGACTTCGTCGATGCGATCCTGAAATCCGCGTGGTCCGAATGATGTCCGTGCCGGTTCTTCAGTTGACACCGCCCGGCAGATGACGTTGCAGCAATGCCGCTGCCGAAACCCAGTCGAGGTTCACTATCTCGGCCGCCCGTTCGTCACCGACACACCCTCGAACCTTGGCTTCGAAATCTGCGACGGATGCAGGTCGGCGCGGATGCCCCACAGGCAGGTCGACCACGGCCTCGAGTTGTGATCCGTCACGGAGTTCGACGACTACCGTGCAGTCTCCATCGAGCACCCCCTCCCCCACGGGCTCGGCAACCAGGGTGACCCTGTCGAGAATGCTCCGAACTTCCGGCCGCTGCACAGCAGCGTCGGTGAAGCTCCCGATATCAGGGAATCCGTCCAGCAGGGCTGCTGCTATACCGTAATTCAGCGAGAACTTGCCTTCCAGACCCGAATTCGGAAAGTTGTGGATCAACGGCAAGACTGCGCTGCGCGGAGTACGCAGCCGAATACGGGCGATGTCGTCGATCGATAACGAACCGAGCGACCGGACCGCCGCGATAGGACGCTGGAGCGCGTAACAGCACGGGTGAAGCTTCAGCCCGAGACCATCCGGGATGATGGGACCTTCGAACTGCGGGGATCTCTGGCCTCCGACGAGCCGGAACCATTCACCGACAGCACGAGGGTCGGCAGTCGCGCCTGCTGCCGCGAGCGTGGCCGCACGCACACCAGCCTGGGCAGCGAATCCGAC
Source organism: Rhodococcus sp. IEGM 1351 (assembly GCF_030056875.1). Taxonomy (NCBI): domain Bacteria; kingdom Bacillati; phylum Actinomycetota; class Actinomycetes; order Mycobacteriales; family Nocardiaceae; genus Rhodococcus; species Rhodococcus sp. IEGM 1351. The sequence goes on from NZ_JASHKU010000024.1 coordinate 52,377, forward strand.
CTGCATCGACTTGCCTGCGGTGCCGAAGGCTTGGCGGACGCCACCTGCGGCGGGGACAGCGTGCGCCATCGCAGTAGCGATACCGTCGGAATCGAGCCCGAGCGACAGCCCCGCCGCAACAGCAGCCGCGATGGCACCGACCGTCGCGGTGGTGTGCCATCCCTGCGTGTAGTGCTCCCAGCCGAGCGCTGTACCCAGGCGTGCCATCACACCCGCTGCCGCCAGGTACTCCCGCGCACCGCCGCCCGCTGCCAGCGTGGCAGGAACGCACACCGCACTGATGTGCGTCGTGGACGGTATGTGCAGATCGTCGAAATCGAGCACGTGCCCGACCGCTGCCCAACGCAGCGCAGCCGGCAGACCATCCGTCCACGCAGCCACCGGATCGTCCAGTGCAGCAAGGGTCACTGCAACGGTATCGACCAGCGCACGTCGAGCGAGGTCGAGATCCGCGGCCCCTGGCTCGATACCGACGGCCCACCTTGCGAGATCGTGCACGCTGACATCGGTTGATTCGTGCGGCGCAATCGTCATAGCCCACTCCTTCCCCACCGGCGCGCCCGTTGCGCCCAGCTAGGTATTCGATGGCACACCATACCGTTCAACGGCACACCGTACAAGAAGTTGCTTTCGAGGTAAGTCGCCGCACTTTCACTACCTCCGATTTGGCCTACCCCGGCTGTACACCACCGCACTCCACCCCCCCGGTAGGTGAACCTGATGAGCCAACCTTGACAGAGTGTGATCCGACGCACGATACTCATTTTCCGACACACTGTGCCGCTAGATAGCACACCCGTCGTCGGCTCCACTATCTGCGCTCTTGTGACGAGTTCGCATCCATCGCAGAGTGCCCCCGTGCGATGTTCGAAGCCACGGATCCGGAGCAGTGCCTCGAACCCGCCCACGATGGGAACCTCATCGAGCCACAGGCAGCCGAGTGCCTTCCAGAATCACGAGCATCGCCTTCACAGAAAGACAATTCTCAATGAAGATAGAAACATCCGATCAAACGGCTGTCTTGAATCCGAGACGACAGCTGATCGCGGGCACCATCGGACACTCGGTCGAGTTCTTCGATTTCCTCGCATACTCGTACCTCGCGGTCTACTTCGCATCGTCCTTCTTCCCCTCTTCGGAATCCTCGGGACTGGTACCGCTCTTGAGCGCATTCGGCGTTTTTGCCGTCGGATTCCTCGCACGTCCGCTTGCAGGCCTTTTCATCGGACTGTTCGCTGATCGGTACGGCCGCCGGCGAGCCCTGAGCCTCACCATCAGCCTCATGGCCGGCGGCAGCCTGCTTGTCGCCGTCTGCCCCACGTACAGCCAGATCGGTGTCGCCGCGCCCGTAATCCTCACTGTTGCCCGCATCCTGCAGGGATTGTCCGCCGGAGGCGAATACACGACTGCAGGTGCCTTCATCGTCGAATCCGCACCCGCCGGCCGACGTGGTTTCTACTCGAGCTTCATGTTCGTCGCCTCGGGCATAGGGAAGTTGACATGTCTCGCCTTCATCACCGTGTTCGTCGCACTCATCGGCGAAGATGCGATGCGGGACTACGGTTGGCGAATCCCCTTCGCTGTCGGCGCCCTGGCTGCGATCGTGGCCTGGTACATTCGCCGCGGGACCCAGGAAACGCTCGAGACCACCGTCTCCGACGAGGGCGCGGCACCGGTTAGCCGCAACCCGCTCAATGCTCTGCAGCGTTACCCCAGACAGTCCCTGATCGTGTTTGCAATCGCAACCGGAATGGGTGTTGGACAATACTTTTGGGCGACCTACCTGACTACGTACTTCCAGATCCAGAACGGCGCCTCTGCCACCACCGCAATGACGGTCGGCATCATCACGCTGATCCTCTACACACTCGCACAGCCGGTGGCCGGGCTGATCTCCGACAGATATGGACGTAAACCGTGCATGTACGCATTCGGTGTCGGCACCGTCATCGTAACGCCTTTTCTGCTCTCGATAACAAGTTCGAACTTTTCGGTTCTGATATGCATTCAGCTCATCGGGCTACTGTTGTTGAGCCTCTGCACATCGATCACGTCAGCTGTGATGGTCGAAAACTTCCCACCGCACGTACGAGTGAGCGGCCTAGGCTTTCCCTACTCGCTCTCGGTGGCGATCTTCGGTGGAACGGTCCCGCTTGTAGCCACTAGCTTGGCCAATGCCGGTTACTCCCAGTATTTTCCGTGGTACATCGTGGCCACCGCGATTTTTACGCTCATGGGGGCCATAGCGGTGCCGGAAACGTTCCGCAGCGATATTTCGGGCGAAGAATCCTGACTGGCATTTCTCCCCTGTTCGCGGGATTCGCTCCTTCTCGGGCCGCCCCTGGCGGCCCGAGAAGGACCCGTCAACTTCTGCCTATGGTGTTTCGGTAGGTGTAGTGCTCGGGTAAGTAGTAATTGACCGCCAGCTCAACTGCCCGACTGTCCGAATCGAGATACACGCGATCGGCGCGCAACAGTGGATGTCCGGCGGGGCAGTCGAGGTGATCGGCGGTCTCCTCCGACGCCGGCGCCACGGTGATCGACTGCACGAGTTCGACAACGGGAGACGACAGGTGGGGTTCCAGAAGACCGATGATCGTGTGCGCTCCGATCGCGCCCGGCTCCGTCCCCGCGCCGCCACAGAGGTGCTGCGCGTGAGGATCCGGCAGATGGACGGTCGTCATCGCGAACACGATCCCCGCGTAGCGGCGTACATACGCGATCGTGGAGACGAAGTCGTCGTCGAGGCGTAAACGGCTCGCGGCTTCGATATCGGCCCTACGTCGCAGAGGCGCGACAATTTCCGTGGTGGTACCAGCGGGGAGATTGGTCAGTTCTTCGATCGCTCCGAGCCGCCGAAGACGCCTACTCCCCAGTTCGGAGACGAACGTGCCCCTCCCCGGAACGCGATACACCAGGCCGTCCGCCACGAGATCGTAGAATGCTCGCCGCACCGTCTGCCGACTCAATCCATACTGTTCGGCAAGTTCGAGTTCTGTGGGAAGCTGGCGACCACCGTGGAAGTGGCCTGCGGCGATCTGCTCGCGCAGCGCGTGGGACAACCGCCGATGTGCCGGCGCTTGTTCGTTGTCACGGCCACCCATGAGCCCACACCGATCCGTTCCTGTCGCCCTTCGGCATCATCCATCGCCGCGAGGTTGCTGTCTTCGCAGGCCGATCCATCTGAATCGGACGCGAACCATGGTAGATGATATCGGCACGGTATTCCATATATCGGCACACTACGTCCGAGTCATTGCGCACCCGGCAACCCTGCTCGCAGCGCGAGCCCTGGCCGACATCGGAGAACGTGGACCAGGTCCGACGTTGATCGGAATGCAGTTTTACCTGCACTGACAGCGTTGTCGCTGCCAGTCGCCGGAGGGAGGGTTGACCAATCCGGCTTCGGTGGGGCATCCTGGTCCATATCGGAACACTGTGCCGCATAGAGGCACGGATGAAGGGTTGAAGCCTCATGACTGCTGTAGTTGACGACGTCGGGTCGTCAGGAGCCGGGTATCTCACCGACGAGCGCCTGGCGATCCAGGCGATGGCGCGGGAGTTCGCCGCCAAGGAAGTACTGCCCGTGGCGAACGAACTCGATCCGGTCAAGGGCGAAATTCCGATGGAACTGCGCCAGAAGATGGCCGAGCTAGGCTTTTTCGGTGTTCTGATTCCCGAGGAATACGGCGGGCTGGGCCTCGGGGTCTTCGAGTACGCCCTGATCGTCGAGGAACTTGCCCGCGCGTGGATGAGCGTGTCGAGCCTGATCGCTCGCGGACAACAATTCACCGCGGGTTTCACCGAGGAACAGCGCCGCGAGTACCTGCCGCGGATGGCTACGGGCGATTTCCTCAGCGCCTTTGCCTTGTCGGAGCCCGATGCAGGGTCCGATGTGGCAGCGTTGTCGACTCGGGCCCGCAGAGAAGCCGACGGATGGCGGATCAGCGGCCAGAAGATGTGGTGCACGTTCGCCGATGGAGCCGACTACCTTCAGGTATTCGCCCGCACGTCACCCATTGACCGCGACCACCGATCGCGCGGTATCAGCTGTTTCATCATGCCGAAGCCGCGGGGTGAGCTTCCCCCGGGAGTGACGGGCACGCCCGTACGCAAGATCGGATATCACGGATGGAAGACGTGGGAGCTGTCCTTCGACAACGCCTACGCCGCTGGTGACTCGATGGTCGGCCACGAAGGCGAGGGTTTCAAGGTCGCCATGGGCGATCTCGAGACCGCCCGGATTCATACCGCCGCCCGCGCCATCGGCGTGGCACGCGGAGCGCTCGAGGACTCCGTTGCCTATGCGCGGCAACGCGTCCAGTTCGGCCGACCGATCGGCGAGAACCAGGCGATCCGATTCAAGATCGCGCACATGGCCACCGAGGTGGAGGCGGCCCGATCGCTGATGTACCGGGTGTGCACCGAAGTCGACGCCGGCCGGCGCAACGCCGTGGAAGCGTCGATGGTCAAGTACCTTGCCACCGAGATGGCCGAACGAGTGACCAGTGAGGCCCTGCAGATTCACGGCGGTGCCGGATACACCACCGATTTCGCCGTCGAACGGTACTGGCGGGATGCCAAGCTCACCAAAATCTTCGAGGGCACGTCGGAAATCCAGCTGAAGATCATCTCGGATTCGATCCTCGGAAGGCAGACACGATGAGATCGCCGGCCGCCGGGCCACTGAACGATGTCGTGGTGATCGATCTGACGACCATGCTCGCGGGGCCGTTCGCCACCATGGTCCTCGGAGATCTGGGCGCCGACGTGATCAAGGTCGAACCCCCTCATGGTGACTTCATCCGAGAGCAGGGACCGTTCGCACCGGATGACGAACTTCGCGCATTCGGTGGGTATTTCCAGAGCGTCAATCGCAACAAGCGGAGTGTCGTTCTCGACCTCACCACCGAGGAGGGACGCGCCTCGCTGCTCGAACTGGTCGCGCACGCCGATGTCGTCGTCGAGAACTTCCGCCACGGGGTCATGGACCGGCTCGGGCTGTCCTACGAGCGACTCCAGGAGAAGAATCCCCACCTGGTATATGCGGCGATCCGCGGATTCGGTGACGAACGCACCGGCAGCAGCCCGATGCGGGACTGGCCGGCGTACGACATCACCGTCCAGGCCCTCAGCGGCTTGATGGAAATCACCGGCGAGCCCGACCGCCCCCCGATCAAGACCGGCCCCGGTCTCGGTGACACCGTGCCTGCGCTCTTCGCGGTGATCGGCCTGCTGTCGGCCGTGCACCGCGCTCGCCGCGACGGAGTCGGCGGCTTCGTCGACGTGTCGATGTACGACGCCATGCTGGCCATGTGCGAACGCACCGTCTACCAGCACTCCTACAACGGCGACGTGCCGACCCGGCAGGGAAACAGCCATCCCCTGCTCTGCCCCTTCGATGTCGTGCCCGCGGCAGACGGGTGGGTCAGTATCGCCGCGCCGGGCAACAATCATTGGCAGCAACTCTGCGCGGCAATCGGGCGCCCCGAGTTGTCGACGGACGAACGCACAAGGGACAACGTCAGCCGACTGGCCAATCGTGACTTCACCATGTCTGCGGTGACCGCGTGGACAACCACCCGGACCAAGGACCAGATCGTGGAAACACTCGGTGGCAAGGTCCCGGTGGCACCGGTCAATACCGTAGAGGACATCTATGCGGATCCTCACGTGCGTGCCCGCAACATGTTGGTCGAGGTCGATCACCCCGGCGTGTCCCACCCGCTGACGATCGCCAACTCTCCGATCAAGTTCGCGGATGCGCCCCCGACCCAAATCCGGCGAGCACCGCTACTCGGTGAACATACCGACGAAGTGCTGGCCCAGTTCGACAACGCCACAACTGCCTTCCAACTCGAAGAAACAAGATAGGGAGATCATGTCCAGAACACAACGACCGCGGCGTTCCTGCCTCGCGGTTCCCGGTTCGAACCCGAAGATGATCGAGAAGGCGAAGGGTCTCGATTCCGACCAGGTCTTCCTGGACCTCGAGGACGCGTGTGCTCCACTCGCGAAACCTGGTGCGCGCAAGACCATCGTCTCGGCACTCAACGAAGGTGGGTGGGGATCGAAGATTCGCGTGGTGCGGGTCAACGATCTCACCACCCACTGGACCTATCGTGACGTGGTCGAGGTCGTCGAAGGTGCCGGTCAGAATCTCGACTGCATCATGCTTCCGAAGGTGCAGTCGGCTGCCCAGATCGACTGGCTCGACTTCACTCTGACCCAGATCGAGAAGACCATGGGTTTCGAGGTAGGCCGAATCGGAATCGAGGCGCAGATCGAGGACGCCGCCGGATTGATCAACGTCGACGAGATCGCAGCCGCGTCGCCGCGCATCGAAACGATCATCTTCGGCCCCGGTGACTTCATGGCGAGCATCAACATGAAGTCGCTCGTGATCGGTGAGCAGCCACCGGGCTATGGGGTCGGCGACGCATTCCACTATCCGCTGATGCGGATACTGATGGCCGCCCGAGCCAACGGGCTGCAGGCAATCGACGGACCCTATGTTCAGGTCCGTAACGTCGACGGCTTCCGCCGGGTTGCCGGACAGGCCGCCGCACTCGGCTACGACGGGAAATGGGTGCTGCATCCGGCCCAGATCGACGCCGCCAACGACACCTTCAGTCCCGCCCAGGCCGACTACGACCACTCCGAGAACATCCTCGCCGCGTACGAGTGGTTCACCTCCGACCAGGGCGGCCGCAAGGGCGCCGTGATGCTCGGCGACGAAATGATCGACGAGGCGTCCCGCAAGATGGCGTTGGTCATCGCGGGCCAGGGCCGCGCGGCCGGCATGGAACGACTCGACGTATGGAAGCCGGAGATCGAGACCGTAGAAAGCGGTGTGTGAACATGACGACCACGGAGAAAGAGCAGAACATGCAGTTCGGTCGCTACTTCGAGGACTTCGAAGTCGGAGCAATCTACAGGCATTGGCCAGGCAAGACCGTCACCGAATACGACGATCACCTGTTCTGCCTGCTGACGATGAACCACCACCCGTTGCACATCAACTCCCACTTCGCCGAGGAAACAACAGAATTCGGGCGCAACGTGGTCGTGGGCAACTACGTCTACTCGCTCCTGCTCGGTATGTCCGTACAGGATGTGTCCGGCAAGGCGATCGCCAACCTCGAAATCGAATCGTTGCGGCACGTCAAGCCGACGTTCCACGGTGACACGATCTATGGCGAAACCGAGGTCCTGGAAGTCACGCCCTCGAAGTCCAAGGACGACCGGGGCGTCGTGTACGTCGAGACCCGCGGCTACAAGCAGGACGGGCAGATCGTCTGCATCTTCCGACGCAAAGTTCTCGTACCCAAGCGAAGCTACGGCGACGCGCGCGGCGGCGAACAACCCGCTCGACCGCTGCCGCACGCGTAGTCGACTCCGGTTGGGAGCGTTCCCGTCTGCAACGCCCACAGCCGTTCTCACCGAAGCCGGATGGGTCTGCAGGTCGGCTGCGTGATCCGCGGATCGAGGATTTCGTCCCGCCGATCTTCGATCCGGGCCGGGTGTCCCCCGCTGGAGGGAGGACACCCGGCCCTTGACAGAGATCGCGGGAACGATCCAAGCTATCAACAGAAACACTGTGCCGTATATCGGCACACAGCCGGTGCGGCCGGACACCCGGGTGCACCACTCGGAATAGGAAGCACAATGCGAGAGCGTTACGAAACGTTCGTCGGCGGACAGGACGAGCGCAGTAAGAGTGGGAAGTACTTTTCCACTCGTGATCCCGCCACAGGCGACGTCATCGCCGAAGTCGCGCTCGGCGGAGCGGAGGATATCGAGGCAGCAGTTGCCGTAGCGCAGAGCGCCTTCCGCTCGTGGCGTGACACCCCGGCCGCCACTCGCGGTCGCATTCTCCTCGAGGTCGCCCGCACACTGCGTGAACACGCAGACGAACTGGCCCGAATCGAAACACTCGATACCGGTCAGACTTTGTCGCAGTCGAACGTGGACATCGAGACTGCCGCACGATACTTCGAGTACTACGGCGGGGCGGCAGACAAGGTACACGGCGAGACGATTCCGCTGGGACCCGACTACCTCTCGTACACCCGCAACGAACCGTTCGGCGTGATCGGCGTCGTCACACCCTGGAATGCGCCGATCAACCAGGCCGCGCGGGCCATCGCACCCGCATTGGCGATGGGCAACGTGGTAGTCCTCAAACCCGCCGAGGACACTCCACTGTCGGCGCTGGAGATGAGCCGTCTCGCCGTCGAAGCGGGACTGCCCGCGGGGGTTCTCAACGTCGTCCCCGGATTCGGTGCTGATGCGGGAGCTGCGCTGACCGGCCACGACAAGGTCCGCAAGATCGTCTTCACCGGCTCGGTGGACACCGGCCGGGCGATCATGCGGGCAGCCGCCCAACGACTGATTCCGCTGACTCTCGAGTTGGGCGGGAAGTCCCCCAATATCGTCTTCGACGACGCCGATCTCGACGCGGCCGCGGCAGGCGCCTGGACCGCGTTCACCACCAAGGCGGGGCAGGTGTGTTCGGCCGGCAGTCGGTTGCTGGTGCATTCTTCGGTGCACGACGAGTTGGTCGATCGGCTCGTCCAGCACGCGAAGACCACGATCATCGCGCCGGGCATCGAGGACCCGGACATCGGATCCCTGGCCACGCGAGGGCAGTTCGACAAGGTCCGCTCGTATCTCGAACTCGGACCCAGCGAGGGTGCACGTGTCGCGACCGGTGGACACGTCGCCGACACCGGGCGGCTGGCCCGCGGGTTGTTCATCGAGCCGACCATCTTCGTCGACGTCGACAACACGATGCGCGTGGCGCGCGAGGAGATCTTCGGCCCGGTGCTGACGGTGCTCCGATTCGATTCCGATGAGGAGGCGGTCGAGATCGCCAACGACAGCGACTACGGACTCGTCGCGGGGGTCTGGACCCGAGACCACGGCCGGGCTCATCGCGTGGCCGGCGCCATCGAGGCGGGGCAGGTCTTCATCAACCAGTATTTCGCCGGTGGTGTAGAAACCCCGTTCGGTGGCTACAAGTTGAGCGGATTCGGCCGGGAGAAGGGCTTCGAGGCGCTCAAGCACTACTGCCAGATCAAGACAATTACCGCACGGTTATGAGGCCCGCAGATCACGTCTCTCCATAACTGAATACGCCGAGGAGACAATCAACGGGATTCGCAGCACCCATGAGCGGTGCACTAGCTGGGGCCGTCGACGGGAGTGCGCAATGACCAAACCCGAGACGGTCCGAGTCGTCCACAATGCCGACCGGCATCGATTCGAACTCCGAGTTCGACGAGAGCTGGTCGGCATTGTGGGGTACTTCGATCTGCGAGACCTCACTGAACCGCTCAGGATCCAGGGCAGTATCGGGCCCCGGTCCGAGGACGTCGTAGTGTCCTTCCCGCACGCAACAGTCTTCGAAGAACTCGAAAACCGCTCATTCGCTGCCCTATTCGTGCGACAGGCGCTCGACCTCGCCCGCGACTGCCGATGCAAGGTGCGACCGGTCTGCCCGTGTGTTCGGAGGTTCCTTGACGATCGCCCGGAATAGGGCGATCTATTGGTCGCCTGGACGCGTAGGCGGGCGCTTCACACACCGCGACAACGCCCCGGTACAGAGCACGGCTCAACACGGGGCGTTCTCCATCGCTAAAGCATTGTGGAAGGCATTTGCCAAAAGTAATAGCGATTCGCTGGCTCGTAGAAGCAACGGACCGCGACCCGGGAACCCGTAACCCCTGTCCATCCTCCCGATCACGACTGACTTACCTCGAAGCCCAGTGACTACGAACACGATCGCAGTGAACACCGTCCGATCGCCGACCGGTGCGTTGCCACCTCCCTGCGGCAGTGCGACGAACCGGGAATTGACGGTTCGGCGATCTCCCACAACGCATCCAACATCAACCGCAGTGACAGCTCACCCACCACGCGTCACATCATGCATCACAAGTCACTTCATCCACACGAGACATACTCTTGGACAGGGCCGCGCACCCTCTACGCCGGCCAGGCCTTCGAAATCATCGGCGCTGGGCATGTTCGGCTGAACTTCGCCACCAATGAGGACATTCTCACGAGGTCGAAACCGTGACCAACTGTCGTGGAGCTGGCTGTCAGCTCGGCGACTTGTCGGACAACTCGTTGAGTGGTTGTCGATCGTAAACCGGGTGACGCCGAAACGATCCCCGAGCATGTCGACCGCATCACGAATCATGAAGAATCCTCACCGCTGCAGCAAGTCCGTCGCCGGCTCGTCCACGCTGTGCGCAATAGGAGCGCACTCGGGAACCTCGCCACGGCCGAGCCGTCCGGAATCGTGGGGCACACACCCCGCGAGCCGACCGTGATTTCCGCAGGTATGGCGCGATCGGGTGTTGTCCTGGGTTGCCCACTCCGATCCACTCCGCATTGCCGCCCGCTTGTCGCCACCAAATCGGATGGACGGATGCCAGCATCTTCCGAACGACGAACCTACCCGCAGGCGAACCACACTTCGCCCGGCTGTTGAAGGGTCGTGCCGAGATGGGCAGTCAGCGGTGTTGCCAGACAGGGGGACGTTTGGCGAGAAAGGCGGTAATCCCCTCCTGCGCATCGTAAGTGGTGGCATTTACTGCCATCGTCTCTTGCATCTGTCGGTACGCTTCGTCCTCGGACAGTTCAATTTGTCGGTAGAAGGCTTCTTTCCCGGTAGCCAGGGTCAGTGCGCTCGCCCCCGCGACCGTTTCCGCCAACGATCGCGTTACGTCGGTCAGGGTGTGGGGTTCGGTGACAAGGTTGATCAGTCCCCAGATCTCTGCCGTGACCGCATCGATCATCTCACCGGTAAGGAGCATCCTTAGGACCCGCTTTCTGCCAATCGCACGGGAGAGGGCGACCATCGGTGTCGAACAGAACAAGCCGATCTTGACCCCCGGAGTGCCGAATCGAGCCGTCGAGGACGCCACCGCCAGGTCACAGGCAGCGACGAGTTGACAACCCGCGGCGAGTGCCACACCCTGCACCGAGGCGATGACCGGTTGAGGAACGCGATGTATCGCCTGCATCATCTCGATGCAAGCAGCGAAGACCGCGCGTCCGTCATCGAGAGAGCACCCAACGAGTTCATTGAGGTCATGGCCGGCGGAAAATGCCGCCCCGCCCGCCTGGAGCACGATCACTCGGATCGAGTTATCGCCTCCCAACGCACCGAGAGCGTCCCGAATCCCTCGCATCATATTCACCGACAGTGGATTACGTCGATCAGGATCCGTCAGAGTGATCCATCCAATGGGTCCGTCGGCGCTGATGCCGATTGACGCCGAGCCAATTCTCGAGTCGGTCATCGTCTCCCTTTCTAAACCAGCAGCAGGACGATGCAGCCGCTGGGCGCTGATGGCACTCGGCCTAGGGGTAGTTAGCTGTTGCGGATACGCTCGGCGGACGCGAGGGACTTGAGGCCGTACACGACAGCACCTCCGGCTCTGAGGCTGGCAGCGATATAGGTCGCCTCTGCCAACTCTTCATCGCTTGCACCGCAGGCGACGGCATCATTGGTGTGCACCTTGATGCATCCTTCGCACTGCGTGGTCAGTGCGACCGCCACGGCCATGAGTTCTCTGTATTTTCGGGGGATCTCACCGGGTCCGGTGAAGACCGAGGCGTTGAAGGCGGCCAGCGCCTGACCCATCGAGCTGGCTCGGTCACCGAGCGGCGCCGTGCGATGGTTGTGCGTCATCACAGTCATCAAGTTTCCTTCAGATAATGGCTCGAATAGCGTTTCGAGACAACGGTCGCCAACTACACCTACGTGTCGATGGCCGAGTTCGCCTATTCCGCGTTCAGCGTCGATGTCTTCGCCCGCCGAATTCTAGGTTGGCGGGTGATGACTACGAGGCCCCGCCGTTGGTCAGCGGCGTCCTCGAACAAGCGCTGTTCACGCGACGGAGGACTGATTTCCGCTTCACTTTAACAGGTTTGGCGCATCACGCGGATGCGGGCAGTCAGTACACGTCGCTCGCGTTCACCGAGGCGTTGGTCGAATCCGGGATCACGGGCTCGATCGGCAGCGTCGCCGACACCCTCGATAATGCCATGATGGAATCGGCCATAGGGCTCTACAAGACCGAACCCATCCGCCGGGAATGGGTATGAACCGGACGGGCCGAGGCGGAGCGGGAGACGGCCGTGTGAGTTCGCTGGTTCAATGCTCGGCATAGACCGGGGGCACCGTGGGAGCAGCAGCCAGATAGGTCAACCGTGGACAACATCAGATCGGCCATTATGGCCCGACCAGCGACGCTATCTCCGACTTACTGAAAAACGGGAATTGACAACGCAGACTCGGTGTTGGACTATCAACACGCGGCGTGCCGACCAGCGGAACAGCATGCCAGCCAATTGGGATGCGGCGCGGATCTCCTGCGCACACACCGACAATAGGGCGGAACCATGGGCGTGGGACTTGACGATGACCTGCTACGTGACTTTTTCGGCAACGCCGAACAACGTGCGATCTTCGACGGACCGCAGCGACTGCAGGGGTGGCTGGATGTAGAGCGCGCTCTAGCACAAACTCAGGCTGAACTCGGAATCATCCCGGCCGAAGCTGCGCAGCGTATTTCAGCGCACTGTCAGAGCGATCTTTTCGATATCAATCAGCTGCGCCAACACGTCAGCGCAACACAGCATCCAATCGTTCCGATGGTTAATGCGCTGGAGAAGTTGGTTGGCACAGAGTTTGGACAGTTCGTGCACTATGGTGCAACTTCTCAAGACATCATGGATTCCGGTCAAGCCCTTCAACTGCGTCAATCACTGCAGGGTATCGAGCGCGATGTGGCTGCAGCCACGAAGGCAGCCGCGTCGCTCGCTCTGAAGCATCGCAACACTACTCAAGTTGGTCGAACGCATGGACAACACGCCGTTCCGATCTCATTCGGTCTGAAGGCCGCTACCTGGGTAGATGAGCTGCAGCGGTTGCACACACGCATAGCAGAATCGCGTGATCGAATTCTCACAGTTCAGATCTTCGGTGCCGCCGGAAGCATGGCGGGGTACGGTGACCGTGCCTTCGAAGTAAAAGCGGGTGTGGCATCGCGGCTCGGCCTTACGGAACCGGTGGCACCCTGGCACGCGACTCGAGACCGCATAGCCGAGCTAGGTTGCTTGATGGCCCTCCTCGCTGGTGTATCCGAGAGGATCGCGGCAGAGGTGATTCGCCTGCAATCCACAGAATTTGGGGAACTGGTAGAGCCTCTCCAGCCTGGTCACATCGGATCATCGACGATGCCGCAAAAGCGAAATCCGCACCTTTCCGAAGGCATCGTAGCCAAAGCACGAATTGCGCAAAGCCTATCCGCTGGGCTACTCCGAAATGGCGCTCACCAGCACGAACGAGACATGGGGCATGGGCTGTCGAGTGGCTGACTGTCCCTGAGTTGATGGTTGGATCTGGCGCGATGGCAGCCGATCTGAACCATCTGCTGGAAGGTTTGCAGGTAAATGTCGAGCGTATGCGAAGAAATGTCGGAATCACCGGGGGCCAGGTCAACGCCGAATCTCTGATGATGATTCTTGATTCATCCATTGGACGTGATCATGCCCATCACCTTCTTGTTGAGTTGACTCGATCCGCCGACCTTCGAAACCTGAACTTCTCCGAGGTTGCGACGGCGGATGAACGAGTAGCCTCCCACCTGTCGCGAGATCAGATAATGAAAGCTCTTGATCCAACACAATACCTAGGTTTCGCGCCCGAGGTGGCAGACCGTATCAGTCGCGCGCTCACCGCTGATGCGGAGGACCGACCCTCGATCAGCCCATAGCCCGGCATCTCGTTCTTTGGCTCAGCTCTGCCGCCTGCGACAACATCAAGTTCTGGCGAAGCGTGCCCTGACAGGCAGCAGGTGGAGGGGAGGTTGAGGAGTTCGAAACACTGAAACGCTACGCCCAAGAATCGATCACCGTACGGATCCTTCACCTGTCCGATCGTACGGCGAGCACGGCCAGCGACAGGAACGATCCACTCAACTTGTACGGCGCTCCAGAGAAGTTGATTTCGAGCGCACACTCCTGCCCTATTCGGTTCATGAGGGCACGAGCGCAGAAAACCCACCGGCGGTCGTGACTACCTCGTCGCGCACACCACACAAGATGCAGTCGAAACAAGGCCGAACGCAAGCGCTGGGCTGACGAATCGTAAGGAAAAAGAATTGAAGCTTGGACTTCGGATACCACAACGCGACAAGGTGAACCTTCGTCTAGACGTCACCGAGGTGGCTCAGACTGCGGAAAATAGCGGATTTGACAGCCTCTGGGTCTATGAGCGAAGCCTCTATCCCCTAACGCCCGAGGAACCCTATCCATACTCTGATCCGCCCGGCGGCGATTGGCCATCCTATTATCGGCAAACCGCAGATCCACTCAGCGTACTTGCCGCTGCCGCGATGGTAACCAGTCACGTGCGTCTTGGGACGAGCGTGCTCATCGCCGCGCAACATATTCCTTTCCAACTGGCGAAAACAATAGCAACAATCGATCAGATCAGTGAAGGCCGATTCGTCGCGGGCTTCGGTGCCGGATGGTCGAAGGACGAAATGCGCGCCGCAGGAGTGGATCCCAATCTTCGAGGGCGCTACCTCGACGAGACGCTCGACGTCCTCGCGGCAGCATGGGGACCGGATCCAGTGAGCTACCAAGGACGACGCACGATCGTCAGCAACGCTATCGTCGGCCCGAAGCCGGCGTCACGAGTGCCTGTTCTCATCGGGGGCGGAGGTACCCCCCGGACCATCGAACGAATCGCTTCTCGAGCCGATGGATGGCTGTCCATTCCCTTCGGCTCAAAAGGATTCCAGGAGATCGAATCCACCTGGAACAAGATCCGCGAGCGCGCCGTCGAACTAGGTCGCTCCGCCGAACACCTCGAGCACATCGTCTGTGCAAATATGACTCTCACCTCCGAGCTCGCGGGGGCCGAACGCACACCTTTCGTCGGCACGATCGACCAAATTGTCGAGGACGTCGTCGCCGCGTCGGAAGTGGGCGTCGACGAGCTGATCATCGATCTGAACCTTCAAGATCCTTGGTTCACCGATAGCAGAAAGATGCTAGACACGGCACTCGAGATCTTCCACCGTGTCAACAAAACGCTGAAACATACGGTAGCCGATATCTCCCTATCGGGTTCTTCGGAACCACGATAGGGAGATATCGGCGTACTTGATCTCGTCGACCGAGGTGGTCTTGTCGTACACCGGAGCATCGAAGGGGAAGGTTTGAGCGCCTCGGTGGCTGCGATATCAATCATGGAGCGCAACCGTGATGGTGGTTGCGCTGTTGGTCACCGTCGACGAGCACGTGACAGTGGCCGAACCGATTTGCCGGGTTCGCGATCAAGGCGAGAGCGGAGAATCCGGCGATCGCGCCGGCACAGACGACACGGCGCGTGATTGATACAGCCACGAGACTGTACCTTTTCGAGTCACCGCGCCCCCGCGCACCGGTTGCCCAGGCGTCGCTTCCACCGATTGTGGTAACGACGCGGTTGCCCGATCCGGAAGACGTCCTGGGGACAACGAACCCCCGCTCCGATTTCACTACCGACCGGCTTCGACGGGAAGCTTTCGCGGCTGCCCCTTCGTGAGCCGGCGAGCTCGCTCCTCTGTCGGGGCTGTGGAAGAACACTGCGTGGCTCGACGTTGATCAGGCTCGATGTTCACGGGAGGCCAGCGGTGCACTGGCCATCGGTGCGCACAATGTTGGCGAGCCGACAGTCGACCCAACAATCCGCGGCTGGCTCGATCGGCTACCGGGCATCAGTCTGTTGTTGTTGTGGTCGCCGTGCAGAGCCACAAACGCAAGCAAGGTGTGGAATCCGGTGACAAAGCGCTCGACGGATCAGAGCAGTGAACTCACGTTCGCTGCAGTGTCGGAGACCTGCTTTCCCCACCAGGGCACACGATGCTCGTCGAAACGGGTCTCCGGCATCGAGATACCGATGCCACCTACCGGGCATCCCCCCTCCCCCAGCACAGCTGCCCCGACGGCACATACTCCCATGCGGTTCTGATTGACATTCACCGCATATCCGACGCGGCGGATCTCCTCGATCTTCATTCGGATCGATTCGGGATCGGTGTCGGTCTGCGGAGTGAGTTGCTGGATGGGATTGGAAAGAATTCTGTCGACCTCGTCGTCCGGCAGGCGCGCCATGATCGCCATTCCCCCCGACGTGTGAGGTAGCTGCCATGTGCTGCCGACCTTGATGAAGGTGCGAACCGCCTGATGGGAATCCATGCGTTCGATCTGAACCACCCGTTCCGCACCGTCACGGACCTGGAGTGTGATGGTCTCGTTCGTCAGATCCCGCAGCTCACGCATCGGTTCGAGCGCGACCGTTCGCAAGTCTCCCTTGTCCCAGCCGCGCCGGCCCACGGCGAGTGCCCGTGAGGTGAGCTTCCATCGTGTGTACTCGCTCTCATCGCTGCGGATCCAGCCGGCGGATGCGAGTGCCTGAAGAGTCCGCTGCACGGTCGATTTCGGCAACTGAAGGGTGCGTGACAGTTCGCCTACTCCGACCGGCTGGCTCTCCGCCACAGCTTCGAGTACGCGCAAACCTCGTTCGATGCCCTGCACCTACTGTTCCTCTCCCTCGACCGCCGCTCCGCGCGGTGCAACATTTCGTACTGTGCCGATTATCGGCACAGTATGTCGAAATGTCCAGTCTTGATGTCCGCTACGGACTCAGCGAAGGCGACTCTCGGCGACCGCGCCGACGCCGACAGGCGGCGAACTGTCTGCGAGGATCTTGAAGACGCCCGTCGCCGTTGCCACCACCGAGTCGTTCACCCGCAGATCGGAGTCCGCAAAGACGATCGATGCCGTGCGCCGCACGATACGGGGTGAGCTCGTCAAGAGATCACCGACCCGCACGATACCGAGGAAACTGACATTCAGCTGCACGGTTGCCATGTTCTGCGTGCCGGTTTCCGCGAGGGCGGTCGAACCGAGAGCCCGGTCGGCGAAGGCCATGATCAGGCCACCTTGCACGACTCCTCGAAGGTTTCGATGTTTCGGTTCACACCGCAGCCCGTATTCCCGCGCACCGCCTTCTCCGCGACGCAGCAGCAGTGGACCGATCAGCCCGATGAACCCACCGTCGTGCACCTCGTCCCATTCGACTTCGCTCACGCCCACCTCAACTTCTACTTCCATCCTGGCTTCGATCTTTCATACCCATCGACTCGGGTCGCGACCTGATGGGTGGCGCGGAGCCGCCGACGGCGAGGTTGGAGGAACTCGCTCGTCGGCGGCCCGCGAGGTTGCGCCGGCCTCGTGTCTCGTGACCACCACGAGCACTGCCGGCCGCGCAACCGGTCAGTGGGTTACTGGGTAGCCGAGAGCACCTTCGACGGCACGGCCGAGTCACGGATTTCCCATAGCACCGGCTTGATGCACCGGAAGAACTGGGCTGCGTCCTCGCTCATCGGGAAATGTCCGAGTCCCGTCATCGGAACGACCTTCGCACCCTCGATCTGCGCGCCGAGTTCCTCAGCCTCCTCCGGTCCCGTCGCGAAGTCGTATTCGCCGTTGAGGATGTACACGGCGGTCTTCGACGTATCGATGTTCTGTGCCGTTTCCCGAAGATCGTGCTCGACGCTGTAGTAGTGGAGATCGCCCTTGAAGACCGGCGGGGACCCCTGGCTGTAGACCCAGGTCGTTTCCCTGCGGCCGACCTCGGGCGCCGTCGGCGAGGTGAGCGCGTACATCGCCGCCGGCTTGGAGTCGTTGCTGATCTCGGGGTGGAACCAGTAGTCGAGGTAGTAGCCGGGCGAATGCAGCGCCGCCTCGAGCGCGATCACGGCACGGAACACGCCGGGGTAGTGCAGGGCCAGATCGGGGGCGAGGTTGCCGCCCATCGAACTACCCATGTAGACCGCATCCTCGCAGTCGAGGGCCTCGGCCAGGGCAACGACGAACTTCATGAAGAAGTCCTGGGTCAGGTTGTACTCCTGCTCCCACCATCGCACCGAGAGCGGCGGCAGCGACCGCCCGTGATACGGCAGATCCCACGTGATCACACGGAAGTGAGACGTGATCTCCTCGTCCTCGAGGAGATGACGATACTGGCGGCCGTCACAGCCGGCGGTGTGCTGGAGAAGCAGCGGGATCCCGGACCCGCTCTCCTCGTAGTAGACCCGGTACTCGACGTCGTCGATCGTGAGATGGACGTACCGCCCGACCGCCTTGTCGAACTTCGTCGTGGTCATTTCGCCTCCTCGGCAACATTGGTGTACGAACGCATGAAATCGAACAGTCGCCTGAGCGCGGCGTAGTAGGCGAAGAACATCTTCATGTCGCCCCCGTAGCGGAAGTTATGCCGGGTGACCGCCGAGAAGAGGTCCTGATAGAACGGGCGAGGCACCCGCTGGAAGAACTTGCTCCATTCTTCGATCGGCGCCGAGATCTCGATGTCGTAGTTCCGCGCAACCGTCATGAGGTTGTTGCCCTCGGGCGGTGCCATGGAGTCGAGTCGACCGTCACGAATCACCAGCACGTAGGTTTCATCGCCGATCTCCAACCGGACGATGGCGTTCCAGAAGCGCGCCGCAATCTTGAATTCGGGATCCAAGTTGAGCGCCTCTGTGAACCTCTCCGTGTCCACAAATGGCATGGCCTTTCCCTTTCCAGTAAGTCGCTATTCGACCTGCGATCACACGCGGGCGGCGTGGGGTTCGCGGGACATGGCGGCCGCAGGCCGCCCCTAGTGGAACTGTGCCGTTCAGCGGTACGCCGTGTCAGTTTCGAGTATGTGTACTGGCTCACAATTTGTCAATACGCTGACGTGGACCTCCGATGCCCGAGCTCGACACACCCCGCCCAGCGCCGAACGGCTCGCTCGGAGGCGCGCGTGCTCCATGGGGTTCGTCAATTGCTGTGAATCTCACTATGTGACATGCATATTCCACCATTTGGTTTTGCGCGATAGCTTCTGTGGACCGACGCCATTTCCGCCCGCTGCACCCCCGCACTCGGGCTGGGCGACTCGTCACGCGCGGAAACAGTCCCGCGTTCGTAGTTCGGAGATCTGATGAAAATTGCAGTCATTCCCGGGGACGGAATCGGACCCGAAGTCATCGGCCAGGCGGTCCGGACCTTGCACGAGGTTGCCCCCACCGTCGAAACCAGCTACTTCGACCTCGGTGCCCGAAACTACCGGGCAACAGGTCGTCTGCTCGACCCGGAAACACTCGACGAGATCCGGCATCACGATGCGATCCTGCTCGGTGCGATCGGCGACCCCACCGTCCCCGCCGGCACGCTGGAACGTGGCATCCTGCTCGAAATGCGCTTCGCGCTAGATCATCACATCAACCTACGTCCCACGAAGACGATGCCCGGCGCGCCTCGAGTACTTGCCGGAGATGCGAATCTCGACCTGCTCGTTGTCCGGGAGGGAACTGAAGGCCCGTACACCGGCAACGGGGGCGCACTCCGCGTCGGAACGCCCCATGAAGTCGCTACCGAAGTCAGTGTCAACACACGCTTCGGCGTCGATCGACTTCTCCGGGAGGCGTTCGAGCGCGCCACGGTCAGGCGGCACAGGTTGACGATCGTGCACAAACCGAACGTTCTCGCTTTCGCCGGCTCCTTGTGGACGCGCGCCGCCGACGAACTGGCAGTGCTGTATCCGGACGTCGAGGTCGATCACATGCTCGTCGATGCGGCCATGCTGCATCTCGTCACAAACCCTGCCCGATTCGACGTCATCGCCACCGACAACCTCTTCGGTGACCTCATCACCGATCTCACGTCCGCCCTGGGCGGGGGTGTCGGGCTGGCGGCAAGTGCGAACATCGACGGCTCACGGAGGAATCCCGGCATGTTCGAACCAGTACACGGGAGCGCCCCGGATATCGCCGGTCGAGGAGTCGCCGATCCCACAGCCGCGATTCTCTCGGTGGCGTTGATGCTGCATCACCTCGGGCTGTCACGTGAGGCGAACACCATCGACCAGGCAGTTCAGGACCACATCGCATCCCGCGGACAGGAATCCTGCCCCACCGAGCAAATCGGTGAGCAGATCAGGAGCCGAGTAGCCTCCGGACCACTCACACCCCCTCACCGTCTGCCGGCCGCCAGTTCGCAATGAGTTCCACGAGACCGGGAAAGCGCTCATCGAGGTCTTCGATGCGGACTCGGCTTCGTCGCTCGAGCCCGTGCTGCCGCTGTCGGATGACACCTGCCTCCCTGAGCGCTTTGAAGTGGTGGGTGAGGCTCGACTTCGGCCGGTCGAATCCGAACCAACCGCAGGTGTGGTCGTACTCCTCAGAGCTGGTCA
This sequence comes from Rhodococcus sp. IEGM 1351, assembly GCF_030056875.1. Classification (NCBI taxonomy): domain Bacteria; kingdom Bacillati; phylum Actinomycetota; class Actinomycetes; order Mycobacteriales; family Nocardiaceae; genus Rhodococcus; species Rhodococcus sp. IEGM 1351. Next base: position 72,691 of record NZ_JASHKU010000024.1, read on the forward strand.
ACAGCCGATTGACGATCGTGAGCCTCAGCGGGTCGGCGAGGACGCCCATGACCCGCTCCAGACGAATCTCCGATGCCGCCGGTTCGGGTAGCGGCGTCGGCAGAGAAGGCTCTTCGCTGTCGCTCATGCGATAGGTCGGCGCAAGTTCGGTCATAGATCCAGCATAGCGGTAGTACGAATATTGTCGTACCATCTCTGTACGACAATTTTCGTACTAGTACGACCGGTATCGAACCGGGTGCGGAAGAGGAGACAGCGATGGCAAAGAGTTCGGCCGGCCCGAAGGAACTGAGGTGGTCCCTGGCCGCCGCAAGCACGGTGACAGCCGTATTCGTGCTGTCCAACGCGCCCACACCGCTGTACACGCGCTGGCAAGCGCAATGGGGATTCAGTTCCGGAACCTTGACGATCGTGTTCGGGGCGTACATGGTCGGGCTGATCGGGACCCTTCTCGTCGCCGGGAAACTCGCCGATCGATATGGGCGGAAGGTCGTGCTCGTCCCAGGCCTGGTCGCCGCGGTCACCGCGGCGGGACTCTTCCTCTCGGCCACGGACGTAGTGTGGCTGCTGGCGGCCAGGCTGCTCGCGGGCGCCGCAGTTGGCGCTGCCGTCACCGCAGGCATGTCGGCGACGATCGATCTCGCCCCCGATCACCGGCGCCGGACCGGATCCATGATCGCCTCCGCTGCAATGGTATTCGGTGCCGGACTGGGCCCCCTCCTGTCCGGGGCGCTCTCCCAGCTCATCGACACACCACAGTCCTGGATATTTGGAATCGTGCTCGCAATAACGACGCTGACGCTGGTCGTCGCGATACGGTTGCCACTCCACCGCGGATTCGCAGAGGACGGTCCTGTCGGACCTCTCTGGTCATGGCCTTCCGTACCTCGCCCGAACCGTCGTGAACTCGCCTGGGGAGCAGCAGCATTCGCTCCGGGCATTACCTCGACCTCCTTCTTCCTCTCCCTCGGACCCTCAGTCCTCGCCACCGGCATCAACGCCCCCAGCCCGCTACTCGCGGGCGCAGCGGCATGCGGCATGTTTCTGGTAGCGACCGGAATCCAGTTCGCCCTGGCGCATCTACGTACCAGAACCCATCTCGCCCTTAGTTCCTCTGCCGCATTCGTCTCGATGGTGACGCTGACGGCGAGCGTCACCATTTCCCCGACGCCGGCGTTGTTCGTCATCGCGGCATTTCTTGCCGGCGCCGCGCAGGGCCTCGGCCAGCTTGCCGCACTGACGCTGATCGGCACCCGGGTCCCGTCGAACCATCGCGCCGAAGCAAATGCGACATTGAATATTGCCGGCTACATTCCTGCGGCTCTGCTACCCGTGGGAACGGGCTACCTGATCCAATTCGTACCCTTCAGCGCAGCCATCATCACGTTCGCGGCAGCCGTCATGGCATTCTCCTTCGCCGCCTTGATCACCGTACGAATCAGCACAGCCCAACACCTGCGTCCAGGTACCGCGGAAGAGCACGGGATCCGAGGCGAGACGGACGCTGCCACCGAGGAAGCACTGATGGAAAAGGCGCAGAGATGACCCACGGACAGTCGTGTTGCCGGGCACCATTGGTCTCCACGTCGATGGGTTGGACCCCGTCAGCCCTTGTCAGGAGCTCCGCCGAGGGGCTTGACTGAAACCTGGGTCTCGATCGCTCAGGACGACAGACAGGGAGAATACAGATGCCCACCCATCAGGCAGTTCACGTCCAGGCCCCCGGCGAACCGCTGACACTCGTCGACGTCGAAACCGCATCGCCCCCTCGCGACCACGTACGCATAGCGGTGTCCGCGTGCGGAGTATGCGGCACCGACCACGCGTTCATCAACGGCCAATTCCCGGAGATGTCCTGGCCACTGACACCTGGACACGAGATCGCCGGAACCGTCGCCGAACTCGGCGCCGGCGTCGACCACTACACCGTCGGCGACCGCGTTGCCGTGGGTTGGTTCGGTGGGCACTGCAACCAGTGCATCCCCTGCCGCAAGGGCTACTTCATTCATTGCGAGAAGTTGCAGGTGCCGAGCTGGCAGTACCCCGGCGGATACGCCGAGTCCGTGACTGTTCCAGCCAACGCACTGGCCCGGATTCCGAGCGAGCTGTCCTTCGCCGAAGCCGCGCCCATGAGCTGCGCCGGCGTCACCACGTACGACGCGCTGCGGAAGACCAGCGCCGTCCCAGGCGACCGCGTCGCCATCCTGGGCATCGGCGGGCTCGGCCACCTCGGTGTGCAGTTCGCCCGGGCGATGGGCTTCGAGACGATCGCCATCGCCCGCGGCGCCGACAAAGGCGACGACGCTCGTCAGCTCGGCGCCCACCACTACATCGATTCCACCGCCGGCGACGTCAGCGAAGCGTTGCGGGCACTGGGCGGCGTGGCGGTGGTCCTGGGGACCGCGGCGAACTCGAAAGCGATGGGCGACACGGTCGGTGGGCTGCTTCCGCACGGAGAACTCACCGTCGTCGGTGTCACGCCCGAGCCACTGCCGATCAGCCCTCTGCAGTTGATCACTCCCGGCCTCAACGTGACCGGCCACCCCTCCGGCACCGCCCGCGACGTCGAAGAGACGATGCAGTTCGCGGTCCTGTCGGGGGTGCGCGCCCGAATCGAGGAACGGCCTCTGACTCGAGCGGCGGAGGCCTATGCAGCGATGGAGGAAGGTCGGGCACGCTATCGCATGGTCCTCACCATGTGACCAATCTCGGCATCGGTTGATCGACTGTCGTCAGCGGGGTTCGTTGCCACTCCGCCGTTCGATGCCCCAGGTGCCGGAAGGTCCGTGGAGCTTCTCGTACGCCGCCTTTTCGGCGTCGTGACGGGACGCCTTCCTCGGGTTCTCCAGATCGGGCGGCAGTCCGTGCCTCTCGAGGCGTCGAGATCGGTTCTGCGCCATGTACGACACCGCGTAGAACACGGCGAGTAGCACTCCGAGCAGGACCATGGAGGCGCGCAGTCCGAGCGGTCCCGGGAACAGGAAGAACGCGGCGAAGACCGGAACGAACGGGACCATGCTGCGAATGAGGTGCCGAGGAACCGCCCAGTCACCGACCAGGTCGTTGCGGACCCAGTCCTGCATTGAGTCGGGAAGTTTGCGGCCTACCGCGTAGCCCAGCCACTGTATGGGGCCGGGCCGGGTTCGTTGCGTGTTTCGCGACATGACAACTACCTGTTCACGTTGTACTGAAGTCGAATTCGACATGATTGTCCTCATTGATCGAGCGCGCCCGCTCTGAGCGCAGCCTGATTGACGCGAGTGAGAACGTCGTGGAGTTCTTCGAGTTCGGCCAGGCCGACCCCGAGCTTCTCGATCACGGCGGGCGGAATCTTCTCGGCTTCCGCACGTAGCGCAGCACCGGCTTCGGTCAGCTCGACATCCAGTTGCCTCTCGTCGGCCCGGCTGCGGGTGCGCGTGATCAGTCCGGACGCCTCGAGGCGCTTCAGGAGCGGCGAGAGGGTGGGTGAATCGAGTTGCAGCGCGGTCCCGATCTCCTTGACCGCCATCGGGGCCTTTCCCCAGAGAGCGAGCATGACCAGATACTGCGGATGCGTCAGCCCCATCGGTTCGAGCAGGGGGCGGTAGACGGCGAGAACCGCCCGGTTCGCGATCGCGAGCGCGAAACATACCTGCCGGTCGAGAGCGAGTAGATCGCCGCCGGCCTTCTCCTGCTCAATGTCTGCGGTCATGCCACCAGGCTACCAGAATGATTCGTGCAATAACTAATATTGCACGAATCATTCTGGAGATAGTCGGCGATCCTCAAGGCAGACGCGCAACGAGGGCATCGAGGCCGGTTCGCGGGCCGGAGAAGAACGGCGTCTCCAACCGAACGTGCCGACGCGCGTCGGTCGCACGAAGGTCTCGCATCATGTCGAGGATCCGGCTCGAGTCCGGAGCCTCGAAGGCGAGGATCCACTCGTAGTCGCTCAACCCGAAGGAACTCACAGTGTTGGCCCGCACGTCCGGGTAGGCGCGAGCCGCTCGGCCATGTTCGGCGAGCTGCCGTCGCCGTTCGGCGTCCGGCAGCAGATACCACTCGAGCGATCGGTTGAACGGGTACACGCACACGAACTGCCCCGGCTCCTCATCGGCCACGTACGCCGCGATGTGAGTGCGGTTGAATTCGGCCGGCCGGTGGAGCGCGACCGCACTCCACACCGTCGTACACGCCCGCCCGAGTCGGCAGCGACGAAAACCGGAGTAGGCGGCCTGCAATCCCTCGACGGTGTCGTCATGCGTCCACATCATGAAGTCGGCATCTCCACGTAGTCCTGCGACGTCGTAGATTCCGCGGATCGAAACACCGGACTCGGCAACTCGCTCGAGATAGGCGTGCGCATCGTCCACCACCTCGGCGCGCACATCCGGCAGCGCGCCGGGGGCCACCCGGAACACGGTGAACATCATGAACCGCACGCGCTGATTGAGCTCGGTAAAGCGAGACCTGGTCAAGGGCTCGGGCTACCGCTCGACCGGGGCGCCGACCAACGAGCCGTACTCCACCCAGGAGCCGTCGTAGTTCCGAACGTCGGGGTAGCCGAGCAGTTCGTGGAGAACGAACCAACTGTGCGCCGATCTTTCGCCGATCCGGCAATAGACGATGATGTCCTTCGTCTCGTCGAGGCCGGCGCCGCCGTACAGGGCGCGGAGTTCGTCCTCGCTGAGGAAGGTGCCGTCGTCAGCGGCAGCCTTGGACCACGGCACGTTGACCGCAGTCGGGACGTGCCCCGGGACCTGGGGTTGTTCCTGCGGGAACTGCGCGGGAGCGAGGATCGTCCCGGAGAATTCAGCGGGAGACCGGACGTCGACAAGGTTCTTGTTCCCGATCTGCTCGATCACCTCGTCGCGGTGCGCGCGGATTCCCGACACGGGCTCGGACGCCACGTAGTCGGTGACCGGCCGGGTGACCTTCTCGCTCGACAAGGGCCGGCCGTCGAGCTCCCACTTCTTGCGTCCGCCGTCGAGCAGCCGGACGTCGCGGTGGCCGTAGAGCTTGAAGTACCAGTACGCGTAGGCCGCGAACCAGTTGTTGTTCCCGCCGTACAGGATCACCGTGTCGCCGTTGGCGATGCCTCTCTCGGACAGGAGTTTCTCGAACGATCGCCGATCGATGACGTCGCGGCGCACCGGATCTTGAAGATCGCGCTTCCAGTCGATCCGGACGGCACCGTCGATGTGGTTCGTCTCGTACTGCGCGGTGTCCTCGTCCACCTCGACGAGGACGACGTCGGGGTCGTGTCCGTGTTCGACGACCCATTCGGCGTCGACCAGAAAATTGCTTCTACTCATGGTTCATCCTTCACGTCGTCGGCAACCGGGGTGTGCACATATAATTAATGCACGATCTATTCGCCTACGCTACAGTTTCGGGCACGCAGTTTCGACAGGAGCACCGATGACAACACCGAAGACCCGCCCTGCGCAGGCGAAGACCCCGCGCACGGAGGGGCAATGGGCACAGGGCGACCGTGAGCCACTCAATGTGAACGAGCAGGTCAAACAGGACGACGACGGCCTCAACGTGCGCAAGAGAATCGAAGAGGTGTACTGCCGTACCGGCGTCGCCGGCATCGACCCGACCGATCGGCGAAGCCGATTCCGCTGGTGGGGGCTCTACACCCAGCGCGCACCTGGCATCGAGGGCGGCCGAACCGCCACGTTGCCGCCGGAAGAGCTCGAGGACGAGCACTTCATGCTCCGCATCCGCATCGACGGAGGGGCACTGACCACTGAACAGTTGCGCGTCGTCGGTGAAGTCTCCCGACTGTTCGCCCGCGACACCGCGGATCTCACCGACCGCCAGAACATTCAGCTGCACTGGATCAGGGTCGAGGACCTACCCGAAATCTGGCGGCGACTCGAAGGGGTAGGCCTCACGACCGCCGAATCCGCAGGCGACACCCCGCGCGTGGTCCTCGGCTCGCCGATGGCCGGCATCGCCGTCGACGAGGTTCTCGACGCCACACCCGCTCTGCACGAGATCACCCGCCGATTGATCGCAAACCCCGAGTACTCCAACCTGCCGCGCAAGTTCAAAACCGCCATCTCCGGCCTCCAAGACGTGGTCCACGAGATCAACGATGTGGCGTTCATCGGTGTCGACCATCCGGTTCATGGCCCGGGACTGGATGTCTGGGTCGGCGGCGGCCTGTCGACGAATCCGCGGATCGGCGAGCGCCTCGGCGCATGGGTACCACTGGAAGACGTGCCCGACGTGTGGATCGGAATCGTCTCCCTCTTCCGCGACTACGGGTATCGGCGACTGCGGGCGAAGGCGCGCCTGAAGTTCCTCGTCTCGGACTGGGGTGTCGAGAAGTTCCGCAACGTGCTCGAAAAGGAATACCTCGGACGCGCGATGCTCGATGGACCAGCACCCGAACCGCTCGACGAACCCCGCGATCACGTCGGTATCCAGCGTCAGAAGAACGGTCTCAACGCCGTCGGGATCGCACCCGTCGTGGGCAGGGTCGGCGGCACCGTGCTGACCGACTTGGCACGAGCAGCGGAAGCATCCGGATCCCGGCGGGTCCGCATCACCCCGATGCAGAAACTCGTCATCCTCGATGTGCCCGACGAACAGGTCGGCTCACTTCGATCGAGTCTCGACGCTCTCGGGTTCCCCTCGAGCCCGTCACCGTGGCGACGGAGCACCATGGCCTGCACGGGCATCGAATTCTGCAAGTTCGGGATCGTCGAAACCAAGGCGCGAGCCGCCGCACTCATCACAGACGTCGAGAAGCGATTGGCCTACGTCCAGGATCAGCTCGAGCACCCGATCACAGTGCACCTCAATGGGTGCCCCAACTCGTGCGCCCGCATCCAGGTCGCCGACATCGGCCTCAAGGGCATGATCGTGACCGATGACGATTCCAACCAGGTCGAGGGATTCCAGGTTCATCTCGGCGGCGGCCTCGGGCTGGATACGAGCTTCGGGCGCAAATTGCGCGGCCACAAGCTTCCAGCCGCCGAGGTGCCCGACTACGTCGAGCGGATCGTTCGACGGTACGTGGCCGACCGCGAGGGCTCCGAGAAATTCGCGGCCTGGGTCCAACGCGCCACCGAAGCCGATCTCGCATGATCGGCTGGCACCGCCGGCCACCACGTAATCGCGGCTGAGGCCAGACCTCCCGGAGCGCCCGTCAGTCGAGGTCCGCTACTTGCCGGCGTCGGTGAGGGGTCGCGTCAACTCGCCTGCGCGTGTCGGCGGGGAGGAAGCTGGTTGACCAACTGCTCCCACTCTTCGAATCGGGCGGCTTCGGGCGAGCGCCGACGGGGCGAGGGTCCGGCGGCGAGGTCTACCAGGCTCCGGGCAGCGCCGAGGACGGTCAGATGATGACGCCGGGCGACGTCGAGGAGTTCGTCGAAAGCCTGGGCGTCACTGCAGCCGCGACCGGCGATCAGGATTCCCTTCGCCGTGCCGAGTAGTTCACGTCCGTCGGGACGCCTACGAGGGATCAGGCGTGTCGGGCCGGGAGTCGGAGTCAGTAGTGTGCTGTCCTCGATCATTCCGCGATGCTCCTTCGCTCTCGTGCATCGACCGCCGACCCGCCGGTGTGCCGACGATCCAGTCCGGACGCAAAATGTGAGTCACGTCACTGTCGATGCCTCAACATTTCTAGCCCACGGCGCCGCGCCTGTCATCTAGACAAATGTCCAGCTGTGCCGTCACATGACAAAGCGCTCAGGTAGTGGCCACCAACAGGTCTTCTCCACTCGACGGGCGCAGGCCGTCGGATCGATCGGCGAAGTAGCGCTCGGCGAGTGAAGTTCCCGCCACATGCTGCGCGCCGTCGAAGCCGGCCTCGCGGGCCAGGGTCAGCATTTCCGGCGGGGTGTAGAAACTGACGAACGGTGTTCCGGCCGCCCGCGCACCGCTCTCGGACGCCCGGAATCCGGGGCGATCGGCGTCGTCGAAACGAGCACGCGCGACAATGGGCCGCCCGAAACCCGCTGGTGCCGGCCGGGTCCATGTCCGGGCGAGCCCGCCAGCCGTCGCCCGGAGACGCGAGCTGCAGGCCGATCTCGTCGACGAGCACGTGTGGCGGCGCGTCGACCTGTACGTGCATCGCCCGCCACAGGGCAACTCGCTCGGCCTGCTGTCCGGTCCGTCCGTCTGCTCGCGTGCCGTCGCCATGACGTTCTCGCTCCTCACGGTCAGTTCTCGAGAATCCGATACCACGCCCAGCTAACGCCCACCGTCCCCAGCGTATATACCTCGTATGAAACGTTCAGTGAAGCGAGCCACCAGCCTGCTCACGGCTACAGCAGCCGCTCTCCTCGCGTTCGCAACACCCGCGCAGGCAGACTCCCCCACCCCCGTCTACTTCCGTGTGGGGAACTTCAACTGCTCGATCGCACCCGACGACAGCGTGGGATGCGATCTGCCACAACCATTGCCGATGGACTTCCCGATCCTCGGCGAGTTCGGACTGCCGTGGCTGGGACCCGTCCAGCACGTCGTCATCGACCTTCCCTGGCTTCCCGCTCACCCCACCTACCCGCCCGGCACCCTGTTCACCCTGCCCGGCGGCAACCCCGACATCTCCGAGGTCGCCACCAGCCAGAGCATGTACCAGAAAACGATCACCCACGGGGGAACCACCTGTCTCGCAGGGTTCATGGGAGACGTCACCTGCACCGCCAAGGGACACAGCTTCGTCGTCACCGTCTACGGAATCCACGCCCACTGAACCGGTAGCACACGAACCGGATACCGACTTCGTCGCTCACATGCGCACCCTCACACGGCGAGATGCCGAGCGAGATAGGCGGCGGTGGCGGAGTCGGCAGTCTCGGCAACGACCGTCGGTGGTCCCGAGGCGATGATCCGGCCGCCGTTGTCTCCCCCGCCGGGCCCGAGATCGATCATCCAGTCCGCCGAGGCAATGACCGGCATGTCGTGTTCGACGAGTACGACGGTATTTCCCGCCGCGACGAGCCGTCGCAACACCACCATGAGGCGATCGACGTCGGCAGGGTGCAATCCGGTGGTCGGTTCGTCGAGTACGTAGAGCGTGTGCCCGGATCGGAGGCGCTGCAGTTCGCTGGCGAGTTTGACGCGTTGCGCCTCCCCGCCGGACAGGGTGGTGGCGGATTGGCCGAGCCGCAGATATCCGAGACCGACTTCGACGAGCATGTCAAGGCTTTTCGCCGCCGCCGGGACGTGACTCAGGAATGCACGGGCGTCGTCGACCGTCATCGCGAGGACGTCGGCGATCGTCCGGCCGTCGACGAGGACCTCGAGGGTCTCCGCGTTGTATCGTGCGCCCGCGCAGGCCGGGCACGGTGCGGAGGCCTCGGGCAGAAACAGCATGCCGATGGTGATCGAACCGGCTCCCTCGCATTCCTCGCAACGGCCGCCACTGACATTGAATGAGAATCGGCCCGGACTGTATCCGCGTTCACGGGCAACGGGGTGTGCGGCGAAGAGTTTCCGGATCACATCGAAGAGGCCGGTGTAGGTCGCAAGATTCGAGCGCGGGGTCCGCCCGATCGGGGTCTGGTCCACGCGCACCAGCCGGTTGATGTGTCCGAGCCCGTGGGCGGCCACGACCGTCGGCTCGGTGTTCTTCTCGCGCTCCTCGGTCAGTACGACCGTGGAGTCGTCGGCGTCGTCTCCCCCGGTGTCGGCGCCGGGTTCGCTGTCGACGCCGAGGTGTTGGGCGACGACGTCGGTGAGAACCCGGCTCACGAGTGTGGATTTGCCCGATCCGGACACGCCGGTGACCGCGGTGAGCACCCCGAGCGGGATTCGCACGGTCAGATCCCGCAGGTTGTGCATCGTGATGCCGGCGAGTTCGATCCACCTGCTCGGCGGTCCGGGCTCGGGGTAACTCTCGGCGGTTCCGAAAAGGTATCGGCGAGTTATGGATTCGGGGACGTGCGCGAGACCGTCCACCTCACCGCTGTAGAGTACCCGCCCGCCGTGCTCCCCGGCTCCGGGACCGACGTCGACGATCCAATCTGCCGCGCGGACGACGTCGAGGTTGTGTTCGATGACGAAGACGGAGTTACCTGCCGCGCGTAGCCGCCGCACGGCGGTGACCAGTGCCTCGGTGTCGGCGGGATGCAGGCCTGCGGACGGTTCGTCGAGGACGTACAACACTCCGAACAGACCCGATTGCAGCTGGGTGGCCAGCCGCAGGCGCTGAAGTTCGCCCGGCGAGAGGGTGGTGGTCGAACGGGCGAGACTCAGGTATCCCAGCCCGAGCTCCGTCAGACCCGCGAGGCGGCCGCGAAGGTTGTCTACCAGCGCCGCGGATGCTCGTTCGGTAGCGTCGCTTGCGGCGGAATCGCGGGATACGACGACGGCGTCGAGGACCGAGGCCAGATCGGCCAGTGACAGTTCCGTGGCGTCGGCTATGTCGAGGCCGGCGAACCGGACGGCCAGCGCCTCGGGGCGCAGCCGTTTGCCGTTGCAGGCACTGCAGGGCCGGGACACCAGATATCGGGCGACCTTCGCCCGCTGGGTTGCGCTCTTCGTCGTCGCGTAGGTGTGCAGAACGTAGGTGCGGGCGCTCGAGAACGTTCCCTGGTAGTCGCGCACCATCTTGCCCGGGTCGCGCACGGGTGACACCGTGACCGTGGGTTGTTCCTCGGTCGTGAGGATCCACTCACGCTGGTCTTCCGGGAGCTCGGACCAGGGGCGGTCCACGTCGATACCGAGTGTGTCGAGGATGTCGCGGTAGTTCTTGCCCAGCCAGGCGCCGGGCCATGCGGCGACGGCACCGCCGCGGATACTTCGGCTCGGGTCCGGCACCAGGGCATCGATGTCGACGTCGTGAGTGCGTCCGAGTCCGTGGCAGGCTGGGCATCCGCCTTCGGGTGTGTTGGGCGAGAACGCGTTCGAGTCGAGGACGGGGGCACCCGGCGGGTAGGTACCGACTCGGGAGAACAGCATCCGCAGCACGTTCGAGATATGGGTGAGGGTGCCGACCGACGATCGGGCGGAGGTGTGACCGCGGGCCTGCTGCAAGGCAACCGCCGGTGGAAGCCCGGTGATGTCCCCAACCCTGGGCGCTCCGATCTGATCCATCAGCCTGCGTGCGTACGGGGTGACGGACTCGAGGAACCGCCGTTGCGCTTCGGCGTAAATGGTGCCGAAGGCCAACGACGACTTGCCCGATCCCGAGACTCCGGTGAACGCGACGATGCAGTCCCGGGGAATGACCACATCGACGTGGGCGAGGTTGTGTTCGCTGGCGTCGAACACTGCGATGCCGTTGAGGTCCTGGGCACGTGGCGCTGCAGCCTGCGGTGCGGGATCGAAGGTGGGCACAACTGCTCCCGGTGTCGGTTCGTGCTCGGACAGGTTACGTCCCAGTCTTACTCGAGGGGTGGAACCATGTGTACTGGCGACGTTCTTTCGGCGAGAGTCCGCCCCGGATTCCGGCCCGACCAATGCCATCAGCTCACCTGTGCCAACTTGATCGCCGCGGCCTCGATGGTGTCTTCGGAGAGCAGGACCCCGAGGGCGGCATCGCCGAGCGGGATGAAACTGTCCTCACTGGCTACTCGCGCGAGACGGCCGGTGAAACCTTCGTCGATCAGGGCGGTGACGACTCCCTCCGCGACGCCCCCGGAAGATCGGGTTTCGTCGACGACGAGCACCCGTCCGGTGGCGTTCGCCTCTCGGAGGATGTCGTGCACGGGTAGCGGTGCGAGCCACCGCATGTCCACCACACGCGCGGCGATGTGTGCCTTCTCGAGCCGGCGCGCGACCCGCAGACTCATGTACACCCCGTTGCCGAACGTGACGATCGTCAGGTCGGTGCCGTCACCGTACGTGCGGGCGGAGCCGATCGGCACGTGATTCTCGGCCCGCTTCACCGGATCCGGATACGCGGCCAGCCACTGCTCGTCACCGTCCTCGTACAGATCCCGGGTGTGATACAGCGCAATGGGTTCCAGATACACACACACCGCCCCCGCGGTGCGCGCGGCCGCCGCGCACGTGTGCATCATGGCCGCGGCGTCGTCGGGGCGAGCCGGGGAGGCCACGACGATGCCGGGGATGTCACGCAACGCGGCGACGGCGTTGTCGTTGTGGAAATGCCCGCCGAACCCCTTCTGATACCCGTACCCCGCGACCCGCACCACCATCGGATTGCGGTACTGACGGTCGGAGAAGAACTGCAACGTCGCACCTTCCCCGCGGATCTGATCGGCGGCATTGTGCAGATACGCCAGGTACTGGATCTCCGGGATCGGCAGCAGTCCGGACACCCCCGCGCCCAGCGCGAGTCCCAGGATCGCCTGCTCGTCGAGGAGCGTGTCGAACACGCGCGCCGACCCGGCCTTCTTCATCAAACCCCGCGTCACCCCGTAGACCCCGCCCTTGCGGGCGACGTCCTCACCGAACACCAGCGACTCGGGATACTCGATGAGAACATCGAGCAGGGCGCGGTTGATCGAGAGGGCGAGAGTCAGTAGGCCCTCGTCTTCGGGCAGTGGGCTGCCGACGATCTGGGCTCGGCGGGCCGGGTAGGTCCGTCGTGGTTCGGCGGCCATCGCCTCGTCGAGTCCCTCGGTCAGTGGCCGCATCACTGCGGCGGGACTGTCGAGCTGCGGCAGCTCGCTGACTTCCTGCGCGAGCGCGGCTACCTCGGCGCGCTTGTCGTCGTAGAGCGCGAGGATGTCGTTGGGGCTCAGGTGCCCTCGCTCGATCAGCAGCTTCGCCGTGCACAGCACCGGATCCCGGTCGAAGTCTGCGGTGATCTCGGTCGTGGTGCGATAGGCGGCTTCGAAGTCGGAGCCGGCGTGGCCCATCAACCGCACGGTGCGCAGGTGCAGGAACGCCGGCTTGCGGTGCCTGCGAACCCAGTCGGCGGCATGCTTCGCGGTGGCGTAGGCCATCGGGAGGTCGGATCCATCGACCGTGAAGTACTCGAGACCCTCACGGTTGCCGAAGTTCGCGGAGATCCACCCCTTCGGCGTCCTGGTGCTGATGCCGATCCCGTTGTCTTCGCAGACGAACAACAGCGGAAGCGGAAGTCCCTGGAAGGCCGAGTGGATGGCGGTGTTGATCGCGCCGATCGCGGTCGAGTGATTCGCCGAGGCGTCGCCGAAACTGCATACCGCGATCGCGTCCTCGGGCCACGCGGAGAGCACGTTCAGTTTGGCGGCGCGGGCGATGGAGAAGGCGACGCCGACCGCGCGGGGCAGGTGAGATGCGATCGTCGAGGTCTGGGGAATGATATTGAGGTCGTGGCGGCCGAACACCTTGTGCCGGCCGCCGGACATCGGTTCCTCGGTGGCGGCGACGACGCCGAGAAGCACATCGCGCAGCGGGTTGCTGCCCCGGACCTGCCGGGCGCGTTGGAGGAAGAACGCACCGGAACGGTAGTGCAGCAGCGCCGGGTCGGTGGGTCGGAGGGCTCCCGCGACGACGGCGTTGCCTTCGTGCCCGGACGAGCCGATCGTGTAGAAGCCCTTGCCATTCGAGCGAAGCCGTCGGGCAACCAGATCCAGGTGCCGACTGCCCAATTGAGAATCGAACAGGTCCAGGGTTTGCTGCACGAACAGGCTCGACGCTGTCTCGACGGGCTGGTCGTGATCGCTCGCTCCCGGACGTGTCATATCGGCCATCGCGGCGACGGTGGTGGTGAAGTGATCATCGATCTGTTCGGCCATGAGTCCGGCTCCTGAGGGGCAGGTGATCGTCGTCTGCTGGGCGGTGCAACGGGTGGGGTCAGACGATGTTTGTCTCGCCTGCGCCGATACCGGCCTGCGCGAAACGGTCCAGGGTGAACGAGCTGATGTCGTATCCGGGCTCTTTGCTGTGGTAGAGGTCGCGCACGATCTCGCCGGTCGCCGGTCCCATCAGGAAGCCGTGGCCGGAGTAGCCGGTGGCGATGAGCAGGCCCTCGACCTCGGTGGAGCGGTCGATGATCTGGTTGCGGTCGGGGGTGACCTCGTAGAGGCCGGCCCAACCGGTGCTGATGCCGTAGTCCAGTACGGCCGGCACCCGGGTCTCGGCGATGGCGCCCAGTCCCATCAGCCAGTCCTCGAGTTCGAACTTGAGGTTGAACCCTTCGCGCTCGTTCGGGTCGGACCAGCCTAGAAGCAGGCCTTTGCCTTCCGGGTGGAAGTAGAAGTTCGACGGGAAGTCGATGGTCAGCGACGGCGAGGATTCGGGCAACTCGGAGAGCGGCTCGGTGAAGGCGATCTGTCGGCGGACGGGAACGACGGGGATGTTCACCCCGAGCATGTTGCCGATGCCGGCCGACCAGGCTCCGGCGGCGCAGACCACGGTGTCGGTCTTGATGCGTCCGTGTTCGGTCACGACTGCGGTAATGGTGCCGCCGGTGCTCTCGATGTCGGTGACCGCGCAGTGGCGGACGATGCGGGCGCCGTGTCGACGGGCAGCGGCGGCGTATCCCATCACGACCGATTCGGGGGTGGCCTTGCCGTCCTGGGGTGACCAGGAGGCGGCGAGGAGGCCGTCTGTGCTGATGAGCGGCGAGATCTTCTGTGCTTCTTCGGGGGTGACCATGCGGCTCGGAACGCCGTGGCGGTTCTGCAGTGCGACGCTTTCGGTGAAGATGTCGACGTTGGCCTGGTCCGAGAGGAGATAGAGGTAGCCGTCGCGGCTGAAGTCGATCTCCTGGTGGTACTCCTGCGCGAATCGCGAATACACGTCGAGGCCGCGCAGACCGATCGCGATGTTGGCTTCGTTGCTGAAGGAGGCGCGAACACCGCCGGCGGCCTTGCACGTCGACCCGCAGGCCAACTCGTCCTTTTCCAGGAGGACGACATCGGAGACCCCGGATTCGGCGAGGTGGAACGCAATGCTGGCGCCGATGACGCCGCCGCCGATCACGACGACGGACGCCTGTTCGGGGAGTTCCTTGCTCATGTCGTCCTCTTCTTTCCTTCGAGAGTAGTGATGTAATGCCCTACCGGTTTCGGGGACACCCGACGAACGACCAGGTCGATGCATTTGCCTGAATGAATGGGGCGCGCCCGCTGACCGGAGTGGGTCACACAGTTGCGCGTGGTTGGTGCCGAACCTTCTAGAACGTGGCGGTTTGCGGGGCACGCCCGCGGAGCACCATGGCTTCGCGCACGCGCTCCTGGGCGGTGGTGCGGGCCACCTCGTGGGTGGTCCGCCCCTGCACCTTCGACGCGTCGAGGGTGTCGATGGTGCTGGCGCGCAGCTTGTTGGAGATGTTGTCGAACACGGCAGCCGGTTCGGGACGGATTCCGGAGTAGCGAGCGTCCATCGCCACGGCTGCGGCAACCACACCGCCGGCGTTGGCGATGAAATCCGGAACCACGGTCACGCCGCGGTCGAACAGCACCGACTGTGCTTCGGGGTTGCTCGGCAGGTTCGCGCCTTCGACAACGATCTTGGCCGGCAACGTCCGGGCGAGATCGACGTCGATGACGTCCTGCAACGCTGCCGGGATCAGGACGTCCGCGGTCACCGAGAGTTCTTCCCCAGCAGCGAGAGGCTTCGCGTCGGAGTACTGGTCGACGAGACCGTCACCGTACTGATCACGCAGGTCGAGCAAGGTGGCGACGTCGAGCCCGTCCGGGTTGTGGAGGCCACCCTGCGAGGTGGACACAGCGACGACGGTGGCCCCGAGTTCGGCGAGGCGCTTCGCGCTCGCCGCTCCGACCGCTCCGAAGCCCTGGATGGACACGCTCAGCGAACCGGTGGACAGGCCGAGGGTCTGCGCGGCGGCGTCCGCCGACTCCGCGACACCGTGGCCGGTGACCCCGAGCTGGTCGTACGGGAGCCCGCCGAGCGCGTGAGGGGTGCCCACCGCGCCGCCGCGACCGTCGACCTCGTCGAGCATGATCGCGGCGTCCTTCTCGGTCAATCCCACGTCGAGCCCGAAGACGTACTCCTCGGGGACCTCGTTGCGCAGTGCCCGGACGAAGGCACGCAGCACCGCTTCCTTGGAGGAGGCAGTCGGGTCGGCCCAGATACCGGCCTTGGCGCCGCCGTAGAAGAGGTCGACCCCCGCCCATTTCCAGGTCATGTTGCGGGCCAGCCTGGCGACCTCGCCGACACTGACCGTGGTGGACATGCGGGTGCCGCCCTTGCCCATTCCGCGGGCAGTGTTGTCGATGACCAGAACGCCGCGCATGCCGGTGCGTGCGTCGGAGACACACACGACCTTCTCCGGGCCCCATTCGTCGATCAATTCGAACATCGTCGTTGCTCCTCGTGCGATTCGAAAGCGGGGATGTCAGCCGAAGTTGACGCCCTGAGCCAGGGGCAGCTCGCGGGAGTAGTTGATGGTGTTGGTTGCCCGGCGCATGTAGGCGCGCCAAGCATCCGAGCCGGATTCGCGGCCGCCGCCGGTGGTCTTCTCGCCGCCGAATGCGCCGCCGATCTCGGCGCCGGATGTGCCGATGTTGACGTTGACGATGCCGCAGTCCGAACCGTCGGCGGCGATGAACCGCTCGGCCTCACGCTGGTCGGTGGTGAAGATCGACGACGACAGGCCCTGCGGGACGTCGTTGTGCAGGGCGATCGCCTCCTCGAACGTGTTGTAGGTCAGCACGTAGAGGATCGGGGCGAAGGTTTCGTCCTTGACGATCTCGCTCTGGGCCGGCATCCGCACGATCGCCGGCTCGACGTAGTACGAGTCTTCGCTGCTCGGGCGGCGTTTTCCGCCGACGAGGATCTCGCCGCCTTGCGCGACCGCCTTGTCGAGGGCCGCGGTCATGTTGGCGTGGGACTTGCCGTCGATCAGCGGGCCCACGAGGGTGCCGTCGGCGAACGGGTCACCGATCGGGAGGCGGCCGTAGACCTGGGAGATCCGGTCGATCAGCGCGTCGGCGATGTCCTGGTGGACGATGATGCGGCGCATCGAGGTGCAGCGCTGGCCGGCGGTTCCGGCAGCGGCGAAAACGATTCCGCGGGTAGCGATGTCGAGGTCCGCCGACGGTGTGACGATCGCAGCGTTGTTTCCGCCGAGCTCGAGGATGGCGCGGCCGAAGCGGGCGGCGACGCGGGGAGCGATCTGCTCACCCATCCGCTCGGAACCGGTGGCGCTGATCAACGGCACCTTCGGGCTGTCGATCAGGGCCTGGGTGTCGGCGGCACTCGCCGAGACGAGGACATTCAGGTTGGCCGGGGCGCCGGATTCTTCTGCGGCACGGTCGAACAGCGCCGAGCATGCGGCGGCGGTGAGGGTGGTCAACTGAGCCGGCTTCCAGACCACCGAATCCCCGCAGACGATGGCAAGAGCCAGGTTCCAGGACCACACCGCGGCCGGGAAGTTGAACGCCGAGACGACACCGACGACACCGAGCGGGTGCCAGGTCTCCATCAGTCGGTGTCCGGGACGCTCCGAGGGCATGGTGCGGCCGTCGAGCTGCCGGGACAGACCGACCGCGAAGTCGCAGATGTCGATCATCTCCTGGACCTCGCCAAGGGCCTCCGAGCGGATCTTGCCGACCTCGATGCTGATCAGGTTGGCGACGTCTTCCTTGTGCTCGGTGAGCAGTTCACCGAGGCGTTTGATCAGGAATCCGCGGACCGGGCCGGGAACGGTGCGCCACTGCAGAAACGCCTCGTGGGCGGCATCGATCGCGGCCTCGACGTCGGCGGCGCCGGCGGCGGGATAGTCGAACAGGCGCTCCCCCGTGACCGGGGTGCGGGTGGTGATGGTGTTCTCGACCCCAGCGGTGTCGAGTACGGCCGGGTCGACCCCACATCGCTGCAGGCTGGTGCGTGCGAGCGTGCGCAGTTCGTCGGTGGTGGGCAGGGCGATGGTCTCGGCGACAGCGGTGCTCATTTACTTGACTCCTTGGGTAGCGATGGGTGCCGGTTCTTCGATGGGTCCGCAAATTTCCAATTGGTTGGCAACGTGATCGAGGGATGCGCGGCGGATCCCGTCGTAGAGCGTGTACGGGTCGTGCAGTGGGCGGCCCAGAACTCCTTCCATCCAGGCGGCGTCGATATCGGTCGTCGACTGTGTGGTGTCCTTGTGTCCGTCCGAGGTCAGGTTGGACTGGAAGATCCCGGCCGCGGATCTCGGCAGGAAATCCTCGTAGACGATCGGCTCCGGGCGGACCCAGCCCTGATCGATCAGATCCTGGAGTGATCGCCCGGGCACCGTGCCGTTGCGCTGCTTGTCGGTGTCGACCCGGTAGGTGAAGTACGCCAGATCGTGCAGGGCAAGCCCCTGCTCGGTGGCGGGCACCTGCTGGTTCCACAGCTCGGCGGCGATCTCGTTGCGTACCTCGGCCGACACCGGAGCGGTCGCGGCCGCCTCTCGGACCGCCTGCTCGACCTCGACGGTCAATCGGTCGTAGACCTCGCGGCCGCGGACGGTGGCGGCGATACCGCGGGCCTCCACCTCACCGAAACGCACCCGCAGTGAACCCTTCTCGACGCTGCCGTCGGGTTCGCGGAACACCCGCGGTTCGGCGAGAGCCCGGAACGAGGTCTGCCGCAGCAGCAGATCCGGACCGGCCCACCGCGGCGGACCCTGGATCGTGTCGATCATGTCGATCCGGCGACGCTCCATGCGGGCGTAGAGATCGTCGATGTCGAGCACGCGAGGGGTCAGGTGGTTGATGTGTGTGCTGGTGACGCCACCGATATCGGCGGCCACCGAGGAGACCTGCTCGAGTTCGCGGTACCAGGCGCGGTCGACGGCCTCGGTGGACAGCTTGAATGCCGCGGTGGCCAACGTCAGGAACATCTCGGCGTCACCGGAATTCAGCCCCCGGTACTCGGTCGCCCGGTCGGCGAGGACCAGCAGTTCGGTGGTGAACAGCCTGCGCTTGGCGAGGAAGCTTTCCAGGCGTTGCTGCAGATCGGCGCTGAAGAAGCGGCGATCCGAGGGCACCAGCATGGAGGTGAACACCCGGAAGGGGTTGCGCGCCAGTTCGTCCGGGTCCGTCGGACGGAAAGCCGTCGAGACGACCGGAACCGAACTGGCAGCGGCCTCGCGCAGGTCGTAGAACCCGACCGGGTACATGCCCATGGCCGCGAACACGCGGGCGACCTGGGCCATCTCCTGCGGGGTGCCCACTCGGATGGCCCCGTGACGTTCGGCAGTGACCCGGGCGATGGAACCCAGACGTTCTGCGCCCGCACCGAGATCCGACAGCACGGTGTCGTTGACGGCCTGCGATACCTCGAGCAACGTGGTGTATGCGGGAACTTCCTTCCCGTACAGATGCGAGAGACGGCGAGCGAACTCGGCGCGCAGTTCCCACTGCTGGGTGATCGGCATGGCGTGCAACTCCAGGGTCGATGAGGATCGGGTGAGATCGCGATCGTGGTCGCCGGCCGGCTACGAAGAGCTCCGACGTGTCCGACGTTTCGTTCCGCACGTTCATCGTGGTCCGCGGAAATGAATAGCACCAGCGAAGAAAGTTTGCCACCACCGTTTAGAATCTCTATATGAATTTGAGCTTGGCGCACCTCGTGGCACTCCGAGAGCTGGCCCGGCGTGGAACGATGGTCGCGGTCGCCGAGGAACTCGGGTACACCGCGGGCGCCGTATCGCAGCAGATCGCAGCCTTGGAGAAAGCCGTCGGCTCCCGGCTCGTCACCAAGGTGGGTCGCAACGTCGTGCTCACCGATTCCGGGACCGTTCTGGCCGAGCACGCGGTGAAGATCTTGAGCGCGGAACAGCGGGCCCTCGACGCGCTGCGCGCGGTGCACGACGACGTCGCTGCGCCTCTTCTTCTCGGCACCTTCGGCAGTACCGCTGCGGCGTTGTTGCCACCGGTGGTGGCCGCAGCGCAGCGCAAGTACCCGCATCTCGCCCTGAGCAGCCGTGAACTCGACGTCGACGAGGCCGCCACCGCGGTCCAACGCGGTCAGGTCGACGTCGCCTTCGGGCTGGACTACCCCAATTCACCGATGCCCCGCACACCGGATATCGAGATGATCACCCTGCGCAGCGAGCGATTCGGACTCGCCGTCTCCTCCGGCGCCTACGGCATCCGCACCGAAGGCACCATCGATCTGCGCGAGGCCGCGGAGTGGAACTGGATCCTGCCGCCCGCGGAAACCCAGTTCGGCCGCGCTGTTCGTATCGCCTGCCGCCAGGAGGGTTTCGAGCCGATCGTGCGGCACGAAATCGTCGACACCGCCGTGTCTCTGGCGCTGGCCGGAAAGGGGTTGGGGGCGGCGCCGGTCACCGACCTGATGATGAGGCTCAACAGTTCGGTGCCGATCATCCGCGTCGACCTGGAGCAGGAGATCGGTCGGCGAATCGTCCTCATACGCCTCGCCGGCTCGGATACCAGGCCTACGGTGCGGGCCGTCACCGACATCGTGCGCGCCGCGGTCGACCCGGCGGCGGCCGAGTAGATCTGATCGCCTGATCGGAGAAACAGCAGTCAGGCCTGCTCGCCGTTGCGCCCCTCTTCGGTGCCGAGATGCTCGAAGATGAAGCGCCCGAGGGTGAGGCCGACATGCAACTCGAGGCGCTGCGCACCCACCGAAAGATCGAGGCCGGTGATTTCCTCGATCTTCGCGAGGCGGTAGTACAGGGTCTGGCGGTGAATGCCGAGTACACCGGCCGTGGCGCCGGTGTCACCCGCCTGGTCCAGGTAGGTCCGCGCGGTGACGAGCAGGTCGATGTTGCGGTGGTCGAGCAGGGCCCGCACGGACGGGGTGAGGACTGCATCGGCGAGGACGCTGGTGGGTCCGCAGGAGGACAGCCGGTAGATGCCGAGTTCTTCCCAGTAGGCGATCGGTCCCATCGATTCGTCGTGCCGGGCGACCCGGACGCCGAGTTTGGCCTGCTGCCAGCTTCGGCGCGCAGATCGCAACCCCTGATACGAACCCCCCACACCGACCAGAGCGCCGGCACCCGCGCCGCTTTCGGCAATGGACCGAACGGGGTCGACGGCGCCGTCGCCGGCGGGAACCATGACCGCGGTCAGCGATCCGATCGGTGCCAGCAGGGTGCGGGTGCCGGGGGCGGGCAGGAGACCGTCGACGGCCAGCACGGTCAACGCACTGCCGTCCGGGAAGAGTCCGGAGTCTTCGATGCGAGTAATCGCACGGGCGAAAGCCTTTCGGTCACCCTCGAGGAGGTCTGCGACGGCGACCGCCATATCGTCCCGGCCCCGGGAGGTGTGTGCGAGTTGTGCGCCTGCCTGCCCGGCCAGGGACATCGCGGCGGTGAGATCGCCGTCGGACACGGCGCCGTTCTCATCCGGAAGGACGAACAGATATCCGTACGCCGTGCCTGCGTAGCGGGCCGGAAGGCAGATCCGCGACGACGCCTCGATGTCTGGATTCTCTGGCGTAATTACTGGGCGCGTGGTATCCGCAATCCCGAAACTTTCGTACCACGCACGCGCCTCCGGCGGGCAACTGCGGGCGAGGATCGACTGCACCCGATCTTTGTCGACGTCCGGCGACTGGGTGCTGTAGGCGATCAGCGAAAAGGCCCGGTCAACCAGGACCACCGATGACGACAGGCGTTCGGCCACCTCGGTGACCACTTCATCGAGATTCACTCCACCATCTCCGTGAACAGCGTATTTCGTGAGCGATAACTATGGCGATCATTCCGAGTCGGCCATACAAGTGTCTGACTGTCGGGGCGGAAAGTTCTGACACCTGTCCCTAGCATGCTACGTGATCGGCCGTTACGTTGATCACACACGAACGGAAGTCCGCCATCTGGCTGGGCCCTGGACGGCATTTCCGTCCTCGGCCCGTCACGGTATCTCGGCGTCCGATCGCGCCTGCGACCACCGGGGCACAGCTCGCGCTTTCGATCTCGTGTCCGACTCGACCTTTGGAGCGTTTGATGTCCACTCTCGAACAACCGCCCGAGACGTTGCAGAAGTCTCTGAAACAACGACACCTCACCATGATCGCGATCGGAGGTGTCATCGGCGCAGGCCTCTTCGTGGGATCGAGCGCCCTGCTGCACACCTCCGGGCCCGCAGCATTCGTGTCCTACGCGATCACCGGTGTCGTCATCGTCCTCGTGATGCGCATGCTCGGCGAAATGGCCACCACCAACCCGTCGACCGGATCGTTCGCCGGCTATGCACGCAAGGCCTTCGGGGGGTGGGCAGGCTTCACCACCGGCTGGCTGTACTGGTTCTTCTGGGTCGTCGCGGTCGGCGCCGAAGCCGTCATCGGCGGCAAATTGCTGCAACGCTGGATCGACCTGCCCTCCTGGGTGATGGCGGTCGTCCTGTTGCTGGCCATGGTCGCCACGAACCTCCGCTCGGTCCGCAACTTCGGCGAGTTCGAGTACTGGTTCGCAGGCATCAAGGTCGCCGCGATCCTGCTGTTCCTCGGCCTCGGTGCCGCCTACGTCTTCGGGCTGTGGCCCAGCCATTCCGCCGACTTCTCCAACCTCACCGATCACGGCGGCTTCACCCCCAACGGTTGGACCGTCATCCTCTCCGGCGTCGTCGTCGCCGTCTTCTCCATGGTCGGCCCCGAAATCGCCACCATCGCCGCAGCCGAATCCGCCGAACCGGAGAAGGCCGTCGCCAAGGCCACCAATTCCGTGATCGCCCGCATCGGGTTCTTCTACATCGGCTCCGTGCTGCTGCTCGCCATCATCGTGCCCTGGACCGACGTCAAGGTTGGCCAGTCGCCGTTCGTCGACGCCCTCACCCACATGGGCATCCCCGGCGGACCCGACATCATGAACGCTGTGGTGCTCGTCGCCGTACTCTCCTGCCTGAACTCCGGCCTCTACACCTCCTCGCGGATGCTCTTCACCCTCGCGCACAAAGGCGATGCGCCACAGAGCATCGCAAAGCTGGACAAGCACGGCGTTCCCCGCAACTCGCTGCTCCTTGCGACCCTCGTCGGCTTCGCCTGCATCGGCCTCGACTACCTCTCCCCCGAAACCGTCTTCGCCTTCCTGCTCAACGCCTCCGGCGCCACCATCCTGATGGTCTACCTCATGATCGCGATGTCGCAGATCAAACTGCGCGGCCTGATGACCCGAGAAGAAGTCGCCCGACTCCGCCTGAAGATGTGGCTGTTCCCCTACCTGTCCATCCTCGCCGCCGGCGGCATCCTCGCCGTGCTGGTGTCGATGTTCTACGTCGAATCGTCGCGCTCGCAGATCTCCCTGAGCGTCGGAGCCCTTGTCGCGACGTTGATCGCCTACCGGCTTCGCCGTCGCATCAACCCCCAGCGTCCGCTCGCGGACAACATCTCCGTTCCCGCTCCTGGGCCGATCACCAGGCCCGCCTCGAAGTAGCACCCGGGGTGGCGGCGAGTGAGACCCACGGTCTCCCGCCGTCACCCCCTTTGTTTGTGTGCACGCCCGAGAGGGGTGCTCCCGCACATGGTGTGCTGGAGCACCCCTCTCGACGTTTCCGATCCGAGGGACCACCGATGGTCAGTCCCGTCGACGCACAGCATCGGCGTCGAGCTGAGCGGCGAGCAACTGCGCCAAGTGGTCACCGCGACGATCGGTCAGATCCGACAACTGGGTCCGGCAGGAGTAGCCGTCGGCCAGGATCGTCGTGTCCGCATCGGCCCCCACCACGGCGGGCAGCAATTGCTGTTCGGCGACAGCCACCGACA
Source organism: Rhodococcus sp. IEGM 1351 (assembly GCF_030056875.1). NCBI lineage: Bacteria > Bacillati > Actinomycetota > Actinomycetes > Mycobacteriales > Nocardiaceae > Rhodococcus > Rhodococcus sp. IEGM 1351. The sequence goes on from NZ_JASHKU010000024.1 coordinate 96,199, forward strand.
CCTCGTAATGCCCCTTCTCCACGCCGAAGTTGCCGGCCAACCCGCAGCATCCGCCCAGTCGCTGAACCTGCGCACCGGCCTTCTCGAGAAGCTGCGCGTCCGGACTCCACCCCATCACCGAATGATGATGGCAGTGCGGCTGCGCGACAACGGACTTGCCTTGGAGAGACGGCGGTTCCCACCCTCGGTCCGTCAACAGTTCCGCGAGGGTGCGAGTTGCCTCGGCGACCGGTTCGGCCGCCGACGTACCCAGCAGTTCCGCGGCGTCCGAGCGCAACACACCCGTGCAGGACGGCTCCATTCCGACGATCGGAATTCCGGCCGCGGCACTACCGGACAGTGCGTCCACGGTGCGGCCGAGGATCTTCTTCGCCGCGGTGAGCTGCCCGGTGGAGATCCAGGTGAGCCCGCAGCACTGCTGCGTGTCGGTCAGTTGCGGCCGGTAACCGGCGGCCTCGAGCACCTGTACCGTGGCGTGCCCGACTTCGGGGGTGAAGTAGTTGGTGAACGAATCCACGAACAGCAATACCGGGTCACCGGTAGTGGCACGGTCGTTTTCCGTGGTCTTGAACCAGGACCGGAACGTCTGCTTCGCGAACGGTGGGATGGTGCGGCGCTTGTCCACCCCGGCCGACGACAACGCCAGCGGTCCGATGCCGGGAACGCGCATCGTGGCGTTGACCAGACCGGGCGCGCGGCTGGCGATCTTCGCCCAGCGCGGGAGCCACCCCAGCGAGTAGTGCGAGGCGGGCCGGACGCGGCCCTTGTAGCTCTGGTGCAGCACTTCGGCTTTGAACGCGGCCATGTCGACACCGGTCGGGCAGTCCGAGGAGCACCCCTTGCAGGACAGACACAGGTCGAGGGCGTCGTGAACTTCGGGTGATCGCCAGCCACCCTCGATGCCGGTGCCGTTGATCATCTCCTGCAGCACGCGCGCGCGGCCGCGGGTGGAGTCCTTCTCCTCCCGGGTCGCCTGATACGACGGGCACATCACTCCCCCGGTGGCGGTGTTGTCGGCCCGGCATTTTCCGACGCCGGTGCAGCGGTGCACCGCCTGGGTGAAGTCGCCGTCGTCGTGGTGGTAGGCCAGGGCCAGGTTGCGGCGCAGGAGTGGGGCTGCGGGGATGCGCAGGTCCGCGTCGACCGGACGGGGGTCGACCACGACACCGGGGTTGAGGATGTTGTCGGGGTCGAAGGCGTGCTTGACGGCGGCGAAGAGATTCATTGCGTCCGGTGAGTACATCAGCGGTAAGAGTTCGCTGCGGGCGCGACCGTCCCCGTGCTCCCCGGACAGGGATCCGCCGTAGCCGGCGACGAGTGTGCTCGCCGAGACCAGGAAGTCGCGGAAGATGCCGCTGCCGCCGGGCTTGTCCAGCGGCCAATCTATGCGCACGTGCAGACATCCGTCACCGAAGTGCCCGTACGGCAGGCCGGTGACGTTGAATTCGTCCATCAGGGCGTCGAAGTCGCGTAGGTAGTCGCCGAGCATGGCCGGCGGTACTGCCGCGTCCTCCCAGCCCGCGTGTGCGGGCAGGCCGGCGGGACTGCGGCCGGCGAGTCCGGCACCATCGGCGCGGATCCGCCAGAGCTGGGCGGTACGGCCCGCGTCGGTGACCACGAGGCTGTCCACGGCTCCGCAGTCGCGTCCGACCTGCTGGGCCCTGGCGATCGTCTCGTCCAGGTCGTCGCCGACGACCTCGACGAACAACCAGGCCGCCCCGGTGGGCAACGGCGGAACCGCGTCCGGGCCGCGGCGCTCACGCACGACCTCGACGATCCGGGAATCGATACCCTCGCAGGCGGTCGGATCGAACTTCAGCACCAGCGGGGTCGCGTCGCCCGCCGACGCGATGTCGGCGTATCCCAGCACGACCAGGACACGGTGGGCGGGCTCGGACACCAAGCGGACTGTCGCACGAGTTGCCACCGCGAGGGTGCCCTCCGTGCCGACCAGCATGCGGGTCACGTCGAACCGATTCTCCGGCAGGAGGTGTTCGAGGGCGTATCCGGACACCTGACGGCCGAATTGCCCGAGTTCGGTACGAATGGTCGCCAAACCGGCGCGGGTGACCTGCTGCAATGCACTCAGTGCCGGGGAAGCCGTCACCTCGCCGGCCGAACCCAGGTGCAACGACTCCCCGGTTCCGGTCAGCACGTGCAAACCCGTCACATTGTCCGAGGTCCGGCCGTATCCGAGCGTGCGTGAACCGCAGGCATTGTTTCCGATCATGCCGCCGATGGTGCAGCGGGTGAACGTCGATGGGTCGGGCCCGAATCGCAGGCCGTGCGGTGCAACGGCCTGCTGCAGCACCGTCTGAATCGTCCCCGGCTCGACGGTGGCGGTCTGTGCGTCCCTGTCGATCGAGAGCACCCGGTTCATGTGTCGGCTGAAGTCGAGAATCAGTCCCGTCCCGACAGCGTTACCGGCAACGGACGTGCCGCCACCTCGCGAGGTCAGCGGCACGCCCTCTCGGCGGCACACCGCGAGGGCGGCAGCGACCTCGTCGGCATGGCGTGGCCGCGCGACGACCAGTGGCCGCACCCGGTACAGGGACGCATCGGACGAATAGGCAGCGCGGGTGGTGCCGTCGGAGAGAACATCGCTCACTCCCGAACTGCGCAGCTCAGCGGCCAGTGATTCAGCGGAGATCATTCGTAGCATGCTACAACCTCTAGCATGCTACGAACAGCCACGAGTTGTTACAGTGATCGGGTGGCAGACGAAGCGCTCGAACTCGAACCGCTCACCCCGTTCACGGGCCGACGGATGGAGCAGGCGATCGCGGCGGTACGGGCGGCCATCGACGACGGCCGCATGAAACCAGGAGTGAAGTACTCGGTCTACCAACTCGCCGAGGGCCTGGGCATCTCCCGAACCCCGGTGCGGGACGCTTTGCTGCGCCTGGAAGAAGTGGGACTCATCAAGTTCGAAGCACGCCAGGGCTTCCGCATACTCCTCCCCCGGCCGAAGGAGATCGCGGAGATCTTCGCAGTCCGGTTGGCCCTGGAACTTCCCGCGGTCCGCAAGGCCGCAACCGTGGCCGACCCCACGCTCTCGGACGCACTGCTCCGGCAACGACGCCTGATGCAGGACGCCGCCGCGGGCGGCGACGAACACGAATTCGCCCACCACGATCTCGGGCTTCACGACCTGATCCTCGACGCCGCCGACAACGCCCGCGCACGCGCGATCGTCAAGACCCTGCGTGAGACCACCCGGCTGCTCGGGGCCAACACCGCCGACAGGACCCGAACTCTCACCGACATCGACGACGAGCATGCGCCCATCATCGATGCCATCATCGCCGGGGACCCCGACGGAGCCGAAGCCGCCATGCGCGTTCACCTGGTCAACACCGGGAAACTCCTTGTCACCCAAGCTGTTCTCAGCGACGACTCAGGCCTCTCCGTCGACGAGATCTGGTCGGCCGTCATCGCCTGACCAACGCGTCAGCTCGGCGACGGCTTCTCCGGTGTCGTGCGCCGGCGCACGCCAAGTGCCAGCCAGGGACGGGACGCCGGGCAGGCACGACTCCCACCGCATCTCACGCGATGCCCGGTTGCTCCGGCGCGCCTTCGCCCGCGCCACCCGCCCGGGTGAATAACGAGACGCGGCGGTTGGTCTCGAGCACGGCAAGCTCGATTTCGTCGAACCGGCGGATGCCCTTCTGCCGGGCATCCGACATCAGGTCGTCCAACGACATTCGCTCGGTACCGCACCTCTTCGGAGCCAGGCGACGGCCGGTGTGCGAGCACGCTCCCGGACACCGTCGAGCACCGAATCCGGGACATGGGCGGTGGAGCTCATCGTCCCAACGTCTCACGAACTGGCGGTCCGCGAAGTCCTATCTGCGTGTGCTGCGACATCAATTCGATAACTACGCGACCGCACGGCACACGAGTCGTTGTTTGACTCACCTGCGGCACGGGTAGGCGGAACACGCAGCACCGTCAATGTTTCGGAGGGAGGAACACGAGATGGCACGCAAAGATTCGCAACCCCAGCTCAAAGACCAGGACATGTACGAGGAACTCCGCGAGAAGGGCGATTCCAAGGAGAAGGCGGCACGAATCTCCAACGCCGCGGCCAGTCGTGGTCGCAAGAACGTCGGAAAGTCGGGCGGGAAGTCGCCGTCATACGAGGACTGGACCGTCGACGAGCTCCAGAAACGTGCCAAAGAGCTGGGTTTGCACGGCTATTCGAAACTGAACAAGAAGGAGCTCATCGACGAGCTTCGCAATCACTAGCCCGGCGCCCGTTCTGCGAGGCCACACGGTCCTGCGTGATCGCGGCCTCGCCAGTTGCAACCAGGAGGACAGGAGAACAACGTGCTGCTCGATGGGATCAACCACATTGCCTGGATCTCCAAGGACGCCGCCCGGTTGGGCCGGTTCTACGCCGACGTGTTCGACGCCGACGTCGGACCCACACGCACCCACGGCGACGACGGCAAAGAAACGATGACCATCATCCGCATCGGCCCGCACACCGAGCTGAACATCTTCGTGATCGAAGGCAACACCGAACCCGAGCGCCAAACACCCATGTGGGGACGGGGACGCATCGATCATGTCGGCCTGCAGGCCGCCTCCCACGAGGCATTCGCCACGATTCGGCAACGCCTCATCGACGAGGCGGCCAGCGACGGAACCGTCAACGACTTCGGCGCCGTCCAGAGCATCTTCTTCCGCGACCCCGACGGACTCGAAGGGGAAGTACTGATCGCCAAGTCCTCCCGGTAACACCGCCGTGGACGGTCACCGGGAGCTCGATCCCTCATGCCGACGACCCGGATTCCGACCTCGACCGGTGCCGCCCGTCGTAACGTAGGACCTCCATCGACCTTCCAGTGACCGATGCGAGGAGTGCTGAAGATGTTCGATCTCCGACCCGCCGCCGACGTGATGGCCGCTCTCGTCGAGGCCGTGCACGACGACCAACTCACCGCACCGACACCGTGCCCGGAGCTCACGGTCGGTGAACTCCTCGACCACATCGACGGGCTGTCACTCGCGTTCACCGCCGCCGCGACGAAGACCCCGCCGGCCGGGGGCAGCCAACCGCCCTCCGCCGACGCCGCTCGCCTCGGCACCGACTGGCGCACCCGGATCCCGCAGCGTCTGGCCGCCCTGGCCGGAGCTTGGCGCGAGGAGCCGGCATGGCACGGGATGACCCAGGCAGGCGGACTCGACCTACCGGCCGACATCGCGGGCGCGGTCGCGGTGGACGAGATCGTCGTGCACGGCTGGGACCTCGCCGTCGCCACCGGCCAGAACTTCCACTGCACACCGGAACTACTCGGCGCCGCATACGAGTTCGCGAAGTCGTCGGCCGACCAGAACCCCCACGGCACACCTGGACTGTTCGGGCCACCGGTGACCGTTCCAGACTCCGCGCCACTGCTCGAACAACTGCTCGGCCTGACCGGCCGCGACCCACGGTGGGTGCCCGCCGCCACGTAGCAGTCCGCACTGTCCGCCGCGGACAAAGACCGGGGCGAACTCGAGCCCGGCGGAATATTTCGGACCGCACTCCCCCCGCATAGTGTCGTGGATCACACGGCAAAGCGAAGGGGATCGAAACAGTGTCCGACATCGGCTATTTCACCTGGGACCTCGCGACCGAGCACGGTGACGTTCCGTGCCTGCGCGACGACCACCTCGACCTCACGTACCGGCAGTTCGCCGATCGCGTGGATGCGTTCGCGGCACAACTGAGCGAACACGGGGTCGGCAAGGGTCACGTCGTCGCGGTGATGCTGCCGAACCGGGTGGAGCTGCTCGTCGTGCTGATGGCGGCCTGGCGGCTCGGCGCGGCCGCGACACCGGTCAATCCGACCTTCACCGCCGTGGAAGCGGAGTACCAGATCACCGACGCCGGCGCCGTCCTCGTCGTGAACGAGGGACCTGACGCCCCTACCGCCGGTCGTCCGTCGATCGCGGTCGACGAGATGGCCGCGTCTCAGCCTTCGGGGCCGACCCCAGGCCTCCGCCCGGCGGGAAGTGACGTCGCACTACTGATCTACACGTCGGGGTCGACGGGGCGCCCCAAGGGAGTCATGCTCACCCACGACAACCTGCAGTTCATGAGTTCTTCTCTGGCCGAGCACCTTTCACTGACCACCGATGACCACTGCCTACTCGTCCTGCCGCTGTTCCACGTCAACGCGATCTGTGTCAGCTTTCTCGCGCCGATGCTGGCGGGAGGGCAATTGAGCGTCACCGGACGGTTTTCCCCGGCCCGATTCTTCGACGACGTCGCCCGGCTGCGGCCGACCTACTTCTCCGCGGTCCCGACAATCTATGCACTGCTCGCGTCGCAACCCGAGGAGATTGTCACCGACACGTCCTCGTTGCGGTTCGCCGTCTGCGGCGCCGCGCCGATCTCCAAGGAACTACTCGACCGCGCCGAACAACGCTTCGGCCTGGTGATCGTCGAAGGGTACGGGCTCACCGAGGGCACCTGCGCATCGGCGTGCAACCCGCCTGCCGGCGTCCGGAAACTCGGCTCCGTGGGGCCCGCACTGCCGGGGCAGACCATCGCGATCATGGACGATTCCGGCGCTCTGCTCCCCCCTGGAGCGGTCGGCGAGGTCGTCGTCCGCGGCGCCAACGTGATGCACGGCTATCTGGGGCGTCCCGAGGAGACCGACCGGACGATTGTCGACGGATGGCTCCACACCGGCGACGTCGGCCGACTCGACGAGGACGGCTATCTCACCCTCGTCGACCGCATCAAGGACATGATCATCCGGGGCGGCGAGAACATCTACCCCAAGGAGATCGAGAACGCACTCGCCACTCACGACGGCGTACTCGAGGCGGCCGTGGTGGGAGCACCCCACGACGTGTACGGCGAGGTGCCCGTCGCCTACGTCGTCACCTACCCCGACAGTCCGGTCACCGAGGACCAACTCACCGAGCACCTGCGCGACCGGCTCACGAAAGTGAAACTGCCCGTAGCCATACACATCGTCGACGCCTTGCCGCGCAACCCCGTCGGCAAGATCGACAAGCCGGGACTGCGCAGCCGTCACCGCCCGCAACCCGCCGCCACGAGGGGATGAGCAACAGGCTCTCACCGCTCACCACAACACCCTGCCGCAACTCGGGACACCCCCGAGGCGATGACACCTACCCTCCACCCGCCCTATCCAGGAGCATCCGATGGGATTCAAAACCGGGAACTTCCCCGAAGTAGACCCCGCAACATTCCTCGACCGCCCCTTCTTCGACCGGATCCGAGCCATGTCGACCCACTGGGTCGACTACGGCTTCGGCACCCCGAAGATGGTGCACACCATCTACATTCTCAAGCTGCTCGTCCTGTACATCGCCGCCGGACTGTCGATCGCGACATTCACGTCCGGATACAACGTGCTCGACGTCGGCGCGTGGTGGAACGCACCCATCGTCTACCAGAAGCTCATCCTGTGGACGCTGCTCGTCGAAACCCTCGGCCTGGGCGGTTCCTGGGGTCCGCTCGCCGGCCACTTCAAACCGATGATGGGCGGCGCGCTGTTCTGGCTCCGGCCGGGAACCATTCGCCTGCCACCCTGGCCAGGGAAGGTGCCGCTGACATCAGGCGACACTCGCACGGTCTTCGACGTCCTCGTCTATGCCGCAATTTTGGTCAATATCGTCCTCGCGCTCGGATTTGCCGGGGTGCACACACCGTCTGTCGACGCGGCGTTGCCCGGCAACCACGGCCTGGTGAACCCCACGCTTCTGTTGCCGCTGATCGCGCTGCTGATCGTGATCGGGCTGCGTGACAAGGTCATTTTCATCGCCGCCCGCGGCGAGCAGTACTTCCCGGCCATTGTCTTCTTCGGTGTCCTTCCGTTCGTGGACATGATCGTCGCGCTGAAGCTGCTCATCGTGTCGGTGTGGGTCGGTGCCGGCATCTCGAAGCTCGGCCACCACTTCTCGATGGTCGTGCCGCCGATGCTGTCCAACACCCCCTGGTTGCCGTCGAAGACGATCAAGCGCGCCCACTACCGCAGCTTCCCGAACGACCTGCGGCCGTCCATCGTCGCCGGCGGCGTCGCCCACGTCCTGGGCACCGTCGTCGAGGTGGTCACTCCACTGGTGTTGCTGTTCACCACGAATGGCACCATCACCCTGCTCGCGGTTGCGTTGATGGTGGCGTTCCACCTGTTCATCCTGTCCACGTTCCCGCTCGCGGTCCCCCTCGAATGGAACCTGCTGTTCGCGTATGCGGCAGTATTCCTGTTCCTCGGTTTCCCGAACGCCGCCGGCTTCGGGCTGGGGGACATCTCCTCACCGCTGCTGCTCGCCGCGATCGTCGCCGCGCTGGTGTTCTTCCCCGTCCTCGGCAATCTGCGCCCCGACCTCGTGTCGTTCCTGCCCTCGATGCGGCAGTACGCAGGAAACTGGGCCTCGGCGACCTGGGCATTCGCACCGGGTGCGGAGGACAAGCTGGACGAGTTCATCACGCGGCCCAGTCAGAACACCCGCACCCAGTTGCTGGCGACGTATCCGCCCGAGGTAGCCGACGTCGTGATGCACCAGCTGCTCGGTTGGAGGTCGATGCACAGCCAGGGCCGCGCCCTGTTGTCGCTGATGAGTCGGCATCTCGGGGACGACATCGACACCTACTCCCTCCGGGAGGCCGAGTTCAGCTGCAACTCACTGGTGGCGTTCAACTTCGGTGACGGCCACTTGCACAACGAGCACCTCATAGCTGCCATTCAGCGGCGCTGCAACTTCGCGCCCGGAGAGTTCCTGATCGCGTGGATCGAATCGCAGCCCATCCACAAGGGCATTCAGGAGTACAAGGTGATCGACGCCGCCCTCGGTGTCATCGAGCGAGGCACCTACAAGGTGTCCGACGCCATCGCCGAACAGCCGTGGCTGCCGAACGGTCCCATCCCGTTCGATGTGCGGTGGACGTTGGACATCGACGCCGACCGGGCGATCACCGATCCCGGCTCGCTGTCGGAACCGAGGATGCGCAGCAAGCACGCCACCAATTCGTCCCTCCATGGTGACGAGGGCAGCGGAGTGCTGCGGTGACCACCGCAGTCGTGGTCGGCAGCGGGCCCAACGGGCTCGCCGCCGCGGTCCACCTCGCCCGGCACGGCGTCGACGTCCAGGTCCTCGAGGCCGCCGACACCATCGGCGGCGGCACCCGCTCCGGCGAACTCACCGTCCCCGGACTGCTGCACGACGAGTGCTCGGCGTTCCACCCGATGGGTGCCGGGTCGCCGTATCTGCAGACCCTCGACCTCGGCCGGTACGGGTTGACGTGGAAGTGGCCGGAGATCGACTGCGCCCACCCCCTCGACAGCGGGGAAGCCGGTCTTCTGCATCGCTCCATCGACGCGACGGCCGCCGGACTCGGCGAGGACGGCGCCCGCTGGCAGCGCATGTTCGGCGGACTCGCCGACGGATTCGACGACCTGGCTGCCGACCTCATGCGTCCGATCGCGAACGTGCCCCGGCACCCGCTGCGGCTCGCCAGCTTCGGACCCCGGGCCCTGCTGCCGGCCGCGGTGACGGCCCGCTGGTGGCGCACCGACAAGGCCCGCGCACTGTTCGGCGGTGCCGCCGCGCACGCCTACTACCGCCTCGACCGGCCCGCGACGTCCGCGGTCGGGATGATGATCGTCGCCGCCGGGCACCGCTACGGCTGGCCGGTCGCCGAGGGCGGATCGCAGTCGATCACCGGTGCACTGGCGGCCATGCTGACCGACTGGGGCGGGAAGATCTCCACCGGCGTCCGGGTGAACAGTGTCGCCGATATCCCCCCGGCGGACGTCGTCCTGCTCGACCTGGCACCGTCCGCCGCACTGCGTATCCTCGGTGAACGTGTCCCCGAACGAGTGGCACGGGCGTATCGCCGGTTCCGGCACGGGCCGGCGGCATTCAAGGTCGACTTCGCCGTCGAGGGCGGGGTGCCCTGGCGCAACCCGGACTGCGGCCGCGCCGGAACCGTCCACCTGGGTGGGAATTTCGCCGAGATCGCCGACGCCGAACGCGACGTCGTGACGGGGAAGATGCCGCAGCGGCCGTTCGTCCTCGTCGGACAGCAGTACCTCGCCGACCCCGGACGGTCGAAAGGAACCCTGCATCCGCTGTACGCGTACGCCCATGTCCCGCACGGCTACACGGGCGATGCGACGAAGGCGATCACCGCGCAGATCGAACGGTTCGCGCCCGGGTTCCGGGACCGGGTCGTCGCCACGGTCAGCAGTGGGCCCGTGAAGCTCGCCGAGTCGAACGCCAACTACATCGGCGGTGACATCATCGGCGGAGCCAACAGCGAAACCCAGGTGGTGCTGCGTCCGCGCATCGCCCTCGACCCGTACAGCACCGGGGTACCGGGAACCTATCTGTGCTCGGCGTCCACGCCGCCGGGAGCCGGCGCCCACGGGATGAGCGGATTCAACGCCGCCCTATCCGCACTGCGCCACCTGCGCAGACACGGCGGCGATGTGCTGTGACCGTGGAGAGGTCTGGGAAACGGAATCGCCGTGGTGCGGCGTTCCTGGAGCGGCACGGTCCGATCGCAGTGATAACCCTCAATCGTCCCGAGGTCCGCAACGTCGTCAACTCGGACGTCTCCGCCGCGGTCGGCGCGGCAATGGAAACACTGGCCCACTCTCCCGACCTTCGGGTCGGAATCCTCACAGGTGCGGGAGATACCTTCTGTGCCGGTGCGGATCTGGCCGCCCTGACCGCCGGGCACAGCATCGACGCACCCGGACACCCGGAATGGGGGTTCGGCGGCTTCGTCCGACATGACATCGGCAAACCGCTGATTGCAGCCGTGAACGGCTCGGCCTCGGGTGGAGGCCTCGATCTCATCTTGGCGTGTGACGCAGCCATCGTCAGTTCTCACGCCTCGCTCGGGTCGCCGGGAATGGGACGATATGCGGACTGCGATCCCGACGCGAGGGCACTCGGCGGTCGACTCCAGGCCAGGTCGGTGTTCCTTGGCGACGCGCTCGAGCTGGAGACGGCACTGCGTTGCGGAATGGTCGACAGGGTCGTCCATCCCCATGAGGTACTGCCGGAGGCCCTGCGGCTGGCACGTGCGCTGGCAACGACAATCCCGCCCTTGGAAGGGATCGGCGCCGCGGTCATGCGTCGTCGCGCCGGGAGGAACACAATCGGGCACTGCGAGCGCGACGCGCCACGTCATCCTCATCAGTACCGGCACGGAGCCCAGCGCGTGCTCCGCACCAGTACGATTTGAGGGACGATTCCCCTACCCGACAGCGTTTCCCGGCACCGCAGCGATCCTGCGGTGCCGGGCGCGCGACCCACTCCACGACGCACACGAACTGAGGAACGATGCTGGATCGACTGTACGCAGCCCTCCTGGCGGCAGCCGGATTGTCCTTCGGCGACTACATCGCCCTCGAGGACGCGGTGAGCGATCCCGATGACCCGCCGCGGACGGTCACCGACCCCACCCTTACCGCCCACCCACTCCTTTGACCGTCGGCTCGCCCTTCGCCTGATCCGGCGTCAGGACCACAGGTCCCAGCCATTGGCACACGAGCAGGGCGAGCTCGACGGCGAGGCGATCCCCGGTGAAGTCTTCGCCCCGTTCCTCCGCGGCCCGCTTCACCCGATATTTCACTGAATTATAGTGCAGATCAAGCTGTTTCGCCGCGGCGACATTGCTGAGGTTGCTTGCGAGGTAGACCTGTACGGTCTCGCGCAGGCGGGCGGCGTTCTCATTGTCGGCCGCCAGACCACGCAAGACGCTGCGCACCCACGCCCGGGTCGACGCGACGTCCTCTATCAGCAGTGCGACTGTCGACACTCCCGGTTCGTCGTACGCGGTCACGACGGGGGCATTCTTTCCTGCAGCGATCGCGAGCGCTCGTGCGCGCTGAGCACGCGTGTACGACTGCCGGAATCCCTCCGGGCCGTTGGTGACCCCGCCGACGGCCATGACCAGCCCCGGATGGCGGGCCTCGAGGAAATCGCGCAATTCACCGTAACCTCGCCGGGGAGCCGCGCGCGTACCGAGCGGGACCCATACCCATCCGGTGACGCGGTCGGCCGCCACGAACAACGGATCGGTCATTGCACCCATGAACCCTGCGACGTCGTGCGCCGCCGATTCGATTCTGGCCAGCATGTCTCCCGAACCGGTATCGGGAACCCAGATGATTGCCGCCAGGTGATTCTGTTGCAGAACATAGTTGAGGGCGGCGCTGGCCCCGGCGTCCGGGCGTTCGTTGCCCGCCAGGATTTCCTGGACTCGGACGGCACGAACACTGCTCTGGTGGGCCAGCCACCGCTCCCGTTCACGCTCGTAGACTTCGACCACCTGCTGCGACACCCTGTCGATATACACCGACATCACGGTGATGATGCGCTCGAGCACCGGCACACCGAGTTCCGGCTCGACCGCTTCCCCACCCAACTCGTCAAATACCAGCTTGAGGAGGTTGGTCTGCCCGAGTCGGTATGCGCGTACGAGCGCGTTGACGGGAACCCTTTGCTGAGCAAGACGTCTCGCGTATTCCATCGCCGCAGCGGGCGCCTCCAGATTTTCTGGTGCGATGTTGTGCTGCAGTGTGTGGAAGATGGTGTCGAGGTTTCCTTCGACACTCGCACCGAGTAGGTCGAACAGCTGCCGATCGGCGCGCAGATCGGGAATCTCGCTGTACAGCACATCCGTGATATCGGCGGTCAACGTCACCAGCCGCTGGTTGAGCGAGCCCGCGATTCGTGCGACCAACAGCGCGGCGCGCTCGTCGTGTGAAGCCATGCGAAGACAATAGAGCAGTCGACACCCGCGCATGACGATTTACCCGGAACGCCATCCTCAGCATCCCTACCTGCACATTTCCGCCCAGCCGGCCGTCCAGGTCTCCACTGGCACGAACCGGGCATGTCCCGACAGGACAAAGGGCATCTGTTTCTTGATGCTTCGCGGACGTGGTCACCATTACAGGATTCTCCTATCGTCAAGAGCGCTCGGCCAGCGCCTGCGGACTGCACGATGAGCGACGCACGGCCCCCCGAGACACCGTCGTACGGGGTTGTTTTCGAGCGATCCCGTCCAGTTCGACAGGCGCGAACGGCGTCTCAGCGTCCACAACGAAGGGATCACAGTGAACACCACAAGCTTCCGCGGGAGAACCGCCGTCATGTCCGGGGGAAGTCGTGGCATCGGACTTGCCATTGCCCGCGCGATCGCGAGCCGCGGTGGAAACGTCGTCCTGCTCGCCAAGACCGATACCCCCGACCCTCGACTGCCCGGGACGATTCATACCGCCGTCGCAGAATTGAACGAGCTGGGCGGACACGCCGTACCCGTTGTCGGTGACGTCCGGAACGACGACGACATCGCCGGGGTGGTCGATGCCGCCGTCGACAACTTCGGCGGCATCGACATCGTCATCAACAACGCAAGCGTGCTGGATGTCTCGAAGACCGAGGACCTGCCGCTCAAGAGGTTCGATCTGATGCAACAGGTCAACGTGCGCGGCACTTTCGCCCTGACCCAGGCGTGTCTTCCGTACCTGCAGAAATCCTCCGCCCCGCACGTACTGACACTCTCACCACCACTGAACATGTCGCAGCACTGGCTGGGCGCCCATCCGGGCTACATGCTGGCCAAGTACGGGATGACGCTGGCGGCGTTGGGCATCGCCGCCGAACACGCGAATCTACCCATTTCCAGCAACTGCCTGTGGCCGCAGACGATGATCGCGACGGCAGCGGTCGGGAACCTGCTCGGCGGCCACGACAGCCTGGAGCACTCCCGCTCCCCCGAGATCATGGCCGACGCCGCGATCGAACTGCTCGGCCGTCCCGCAGGCACCGACAACGGTCGCACCGTCCTCGACGTCGAAATTCTCACCGAAGCCGGCATCACCGATTTCACGACATATGGTGGAACCGCCCCGTTGACGATCGACATCTTCGTCGACGCTGCTGCGGGATGACATCGCACTCTTCGACGTCAGGCGTCGTAACCGCCCTCGACGCTGACCTCCTCCGTGTCACCCTCGACCGGCCGGCGCGCATGAATGCAGTGCGGATCGAAACGCTCGACGCGATCACAGACGCCCTCGAGTCGCGTGCCGGCGATTCGGCGGTCCGCGCGGCCGTCCTCACCGGCGCCGGGGGCGCGTTCTGCACCGGTGCCGACCTGTCGACCACGACGACGAACGACCGGCCGACAGCGGCCACCATCGATGCCGCGACCATCGACGCCGCAAACCGAACCGTGGCCGCGATCCGCGCGTTTCCCCGTCCCGTCGTCGGTGCAGTCAACGGACCCGCCGCGGGTGTCGGCGTATCCCTGGCACTCGCATGCGACCTCACTGTCGCTACGAAGTCCAGCTACTTCCTTGTTGCGCTCACCAAGGTCGGTCTCATGCCGGACGGCGGAGCCACCGCCCTCGTCGCCGCGTCGATCGGCCGCGCCCGTGCCATGAAGATGGCTCTCCTCGCAGAACGACTCCCGGCGCGTGAAGCGCTTACCGCCGGGCTCATCGCCGATGTCTACTCCGACGACGAATTCGACTCTGCCGTAGAGAACCTCACGTGCCGGCTCACGAACGGCCCCGGCGACGCCTTCCGCTGGACGAAAGACGCCGTCAACGACGCCACACTCACCGAACTCGACAATGCGTTCGCACGCGAACGGAACGGGCAACTCGAGCTACTCGCCTCCCCCGACTTCGAGGAAGGCGTCACCGCGTTCCGGAAGAAGCGTCCCGCCGCGTTTCGCCGGACCTGAGAACCATCGGGACCGCCACAACATCCATCACGAAGAAGGCCGAAGTGACCTGTCGGCGAGCGAGGGCCTCGAGGATCAACGCCCGTGATGCCGGGGTAGCCGAGAGTTTTCGAAGCGCTCCCGGGTAGAGCCGTTGCGGCCGCGCAGGGCGCCGACCAGTCCGCCGGAGATCACCACCACGCTCTGTATGCGGCCATCGACGGGCGGCGGCGGCAGATGGTCGACCATCTTGGTTTTCGGACGTTCTGTTGGTCGTGAGCGGCGAGACAGGCCGTGCGGTGGTTACCCTCGGGTGATGAATGCATTCCCGAACTCCACGGTGGGCACGAACACAGCGGTGGCCGGCCTCGAGAGCACCTTTGCCGACGAGCTGGGCGCCTTGACGGTCCCCTGGCAGGGTGCGCATGCGCCGGACCCCACGTTGCTGGTGCTCAACGAGCAGCTCGCGGCGTCGCTGCGGTTGGAAGTCCGGGCACTGCGAAGCGAGGACGGAGTCGGCGTGCTGTCCGGATCGACGGCGCCCGCCGGGACCAAGCCGGTGGCGATGGCATATTCGGGCCATCAGTTCGGCGGATACGCACCGCTCCTCGGGGATGGTCGGGCGTTACTGCTCGGCGAACTGGTGAACAGTGATGGGCAGCGGGTCGATCTGCACCTCAAGGGCTCGGGGCCCACGCCATTCTCCCGGGGCGGCGACGGGTTCGCGGTGGTCGGCCCGATGCTGCGCGAATATCTGGTCAGTGAGGCCATGTACGCCCTGGGCATCCCCACGACGCGCGCGCTCTCGGTGGTCGCGACGGGCCAGCACGTTCGCCGATACGGCGCCGAGCCCGGTGCCGTGCTCGCACGGGTCGCGGCCAGTCACCTGCGGGTGGGCACCTTTGAATACGCGGTGCGGCAGGGTGATGTCTTGCAGCCGCTCGCCGACTACGCGATCGCCCGCCACTACCCGCAGCTGACCGAACTACCGGCGGAGCGTGAAAATAATCGCTACCTGACGTTCTTCGAGGCGGTGGTGGAGGCGCAGGCCTACCTGATGGCGAAATGGATGCTCACCGGTTTCGTGCACGGGGTGATGAACACCGACAACACGACCATTTCGGGTCAGACCATCGACTACGGTCCGTGCGCCTTTCTCGACGCGTTCGACCCGGCCGCAGTGTTCAGTTCGATCGACCACGGCGGCCGCTATGCGTTCGGCAACCAGCCCGCTGTCCTGAAGTGGAATCTGGCGCGTCTCGCGGAAACGCTACTGACCCTGATCGATTCCACGCCGGATGACGCGATCACCGCGGTCTCGGCGGTCCTCGACACCTTCGACGAGCGTTACGACGGCCACTACGCGACCGGTATGGCGGCAAAGCTCGGTTTGGCCGGCACGCTCGTCGAGCGAGCGCTGATCGACGACCTGCTGACGTTATTGGAGGAACACGGTGCCGACTGGACGGGCACCTTCCGTGCTCTCGCGGACGAACTACGCGGAAACTCGACGCCGCTCGACGGCCTCGTACCGCGCGAGCACATCGGGCCATGGCTGGAACGCTGGCGCGGCGCCCTGACCAACCATGGGCGCGGGGCGGCGGAGACCGCGAACGCAATGGACCGCGTCAACCCGCTGTACATCCCCCGCAATCATCAGCTCGATGCGGCTCTGCGCGCCGCGACCGACGGGGACCTCGCTCCGTTCGAGAACCTACTCGAGGTCGTCACGCATCCGTTCGACCGCCGCGACGAGTGGTCCGACTACACCACGCCCGCTCCACAGTCGTTCAACCAGACCTTCCAAACCTTCTGCGGCACTTAACTTCCAAGTGGCCATAGGCTACGTTCGCGTCGAGTGAATTCGGGGCGGCTGTCACTGAGCTGAAGAAGGCTGTCCAGCTACCCCAGCGAATGACACCTAAATGCACAGGAACGCAGCGGGCAGTCTGCGTAGGCGAGATCCGCCCGGAGGCGTGGACTCAGCCCGGGCCAACCAACCACCCTTGCGCGCCATCGGATGGCGGTCAGCGCCGGCTCCGGAGGGTTATGTACGACCACGGCGCTGCGGTGGGCAGGGCGTGGACGCGACGAGGGAAGGCGACCGCACCCTCAACTCCGCCATCCATGGCGTCGCGATGAGCCAAGCCAGGGTCCACGGCAACGAGGGCGAGCCCGGACTGTCGGTGCGGTGCCGGTATACGCGAAACGCGGGCTCGGGGATGCCCGAGAAGACTCGGGGAGTCGTCTTGGTGGCCCCGGCGCTGCCGAGGCGCCGGACGTCACCAGCCGAGGCGCTCGAGTGGCAGACACTGGGACGCCTCGTCGTCGCGGCTGGCCCGCCAATGACACGCGCGGTGCTGCGACTGGCGGGCCGGCGAATACTGGACGCCAAGCGAACCGCGATCAACGACGCGGGCTCCATCTCGGGTAGCCGGACCGACCTCATCGGTGGA
This sequence comes from Rhodococcus sp. IEGM 1351, assembly GCF_030056875.1. Taxonomy (NCBI): domain Bacteria; kingdom Bacillati; phylum Actinomycetota; class Actinomycetes; order Mycobacteriales; family Nocardiaceae; genus Rhodococcus; species Rhodococcus sp. IEGM 1351. The sequence continues at coordinate 113,371 of NZ_JASHKU010000024.1, forward strand.
GACCCGGGCCGTGTCTCACGAGCGCAGGTCGACCTGTGGCTCGATGCCCTCGAGGCGGCCCGCGAGCACCCGGAACGGCTCGCGGGCACGGCTGCCGCGTTCGCGTCGATCGTCAAGGCCATGTTCATCACGCAGAGACCGACGAACGAGGCACTCGATTCCGTGCGGGTGCCCGTCTTTGTGCTGTGGGGAAGGGACGATCACGTTGTCGACCCCACGTCGCTCACGCAGCACGCCCGACGGCCGGGCTGGACACCCCGGCCCATCGATGACGTTGGCCACCTGCTTCCCGTCGAGGCGCCCGACCTCTACACGCAGGCAGTCTGCCAGTGGCTCGCCGTGATTCCCGGATTCGGACGCCCTACATAGATGGCATCTTCCCGACCCCAGCAGATGGGCCCAGCGGAGGCCAGTTCCTCGCCGCTCGGGGATCCCCCAGTGGGACGGCCGGATGACGTCATCGCCCCAGATTCCGCCTGATTTCACCGGCGAGGTGCGCCGGTACCCGGACGAAAGGTGCGGGTCTGCGGATAGCCGCCGCAGCGAGCCGAGAGTGTCCAGGAAATCGGATGTTCCTGCCCTCGAGGAAGTGCTCAGTGCGCGGTCGCCCCACCGCACGCGCGTCAACGCGGTGCGCGCGGCGGCGAAGCCGCATAATTGAGGGTGCGAGGTGAGACCGTTGCGGCAGACACCCTGGTTGACGACGACGATATTCGTCGGGTCGGTTGTTCTCCTGCTCGCAGTCCACACCGGCGGCGGTGCGTCGAGCGAACCCGATACGGAAGCGACGCGCAGGCTCGACCCCGCCGGGCCGGTACTCACCCTCACTCCGCCTCGCGGGCAGCCGGGCGACCGCATCCAGTACCACGCGGCGAATCTTCCGACCTGCGGCGGACCGTGGGCGGTGGAGTTCGGCGATCGTGTCCTGGGTGAGACCCGTCAGGTCGGCAGCGTCGCCGACTTCCGCTCGGCGGTGCCGAACCGCGGCAGTCGCGGTTTCCAGGTGGCCGGGCTGCGGTGCCTGCCGACCCCGTCGATGGTGGTGCAGACGACGTTCGAGGTCCTCCCGGTGACACGTTCGTCGGAGCCGACCACTACCTGGATACTGCCGCCACCACCAGAGCTACCGACGCGGACGAAGAGACCCACACCGACGACCCCCACCACCACGCCCACAGCTCCTGCTGACGCGGAGCGGTAGCGGCGGCGGCCGGAGCCGGAACGGCGGCGCCTGCGGAAGGCTGCGCCGCTCGAACCGACGTCGTTCACGGGTCCCTTACAGCGGCGGGGCCGCGTGCTCGTCCGTACCAGCCCAGGTCGAACTTCACCCACCGCTGCCAGGTCTCCTGAAGGACGTCCTCGGCGTCGGTTGGCGAGCCCAGCAACATCCACCTCCCCGCTCATGCCAGTCTGCTCGGCTTGGACAGCGATCGACCGTGCTCAGCCTGGACCCGCTGCCACCGGGAGGCGTCGTTGACCGGCCACGTGTGCGACCCGGGCTTTCGCGCCTCCTCCGCCAGCTGCTTGACGGGACTCGCTGCCGCGGCTTCCTTGAGCTTCGCACCGAGGCGGCCCCGCAGGTGAAGCCGCATCGCGGTGTCATCCCTGTGTGCGAGCTGGAAGACGCCGTCCTTACGCCCCAGGCTGACGCACATGGCGGCGATCCCCTTGCCGAAGTCTGCGGGCCGTTCCCCCGTTATCCGGCTGAGCACCGTGTCAGCGGCATGCGAACCAAGAGGAAGCGCCGCTTGGCAACTCATTCGCAACGGCAGGTTCGACGGGGCCGCGGCATCACCGGTCGCGACGATGCGTTCGTCGTCCACGCTGGTCAGCGTCTCGTCGGTGAGGAGACGGCCTACGGCGTCGGTGCTCAGCCCGCTGCGGCCGGCCAAGTCCGGAACGCCGAAGCCGGCGGTCCAGATCGTCACCGTGCTCGGGAGCACACGGCCGCCGCTGAGCTCCACGGCGTCACGTGTCACCGCGGCCACCGTCGCACCGGGGCCGTCGAACACGGCCACACCAAGATTGGACAACCCCCTGGCCACCGAGCGTCGGCCCCGCGGGTGCAGGTACGGGCCGAGCCGGTCGCCGCAGACCAGAGTCACAGTGCGCCCGAGCTCCGCGAGCTCGGCGGCCGTCTCGATGCCGAGCGGACCGCCACCGACGACCGTCACCGGCGCCGTCATGGGGGCGTCCTCGAGGACCGACCGAAGCCGCTGCGCCTCCTCCAGGCTGGCGGTCGGATGGGCGAACTCGGCCGCTCCGGGTACGCCGGCCGGGTCGGCGCTGCCACTGCCGACGGCGTAGATCAGGTAGTCGTATCCGACGGTCTCGCCGGTCTCCAGCTTCACGCCGCGCTCGGCAGCATCGATCCTCGTCACGCTGTCCACCAACAACCGGATGCCTCCGGCCAGCACGTCGGAGTAGTCGACCACCGCGTCGTCGGACCCGCCCACCAACTGGTGCAGACGGACCCGCTCGACGAAACACGGACGTGGATTGATCACCGTCACCGCCACATCGTCGCGCTTGGTGAGGCGATTCGCCGCCATCACGCCGGCGTACCCGCCGCCAACCACGACCACATCGATCTTTCCGGGGCGCACAGAGTTCGCATTCATGATGTCTCCTCGAGATTGGGGTCGCACATAAGACACCGCCCGCTCCACCGTTGTGACAGCACAGGACCCACGCCCCCCACATCGGGCGTCGGCGCTCCCCGAAAACCAGATGTGACCTGCTACCGATCAGTCAACGACAAGGCTCTGCGGCGGCGAAGGAGAGCGTCGGCGTGCGTAGTTGGACAGCGCGCCCACGTCCCCTGTCCGACAGATAGCGGCCTGCAATCGGCCGTGCCGTCAAGGGACAGAAACCTCGGGGCCGCCGGACGCCGAGCTCCCACGAGGTCGCGCCTCGTCCGTGGTCCGGCTCCGGCCGGTGCACGCCGAGACGGCAAGCGCACGCCCAGTTCACAGTCGACGCGTCGGCATGACACTGCGGGGGGCGGTCCGGACAGACCCGAACCGGACTCCGGCGCACCGTCATACACCAGCCGGCGCCACCGCCCGAGATCACAGCCCTTCCACTCAGGGCGTGCCCTCATGAAGCACGCGGAGCCCTCGAGGCAGAAGTTCGACCCAGTGTCACCAAAACAATGCCAATCAGTCGGTTTCTCCTGCACGATTTCACCCAGCACCACCCACACCCGACGAACAGGACCACCACATGCGCATGATCGCCCGAACCACACTTCTCGCCGCAGCGGCCATCCCACTCGCCATCGCAGCCACCGCGCCCGCATCAGCGACCGCGCCCACCGACGTCACCTACGCCTTCGGCGTCACCGGATCGACCGTGACCAACACGATCACCAACAACACCGGCGACACCATCGGCTGCACCACCTCCCTCGCCCCCGCGCCCGGCGGCGTGCTCCCACCAATTGACGACCTCATGCGTAACGGGCAGTCCCTTTATCAGCAGGACGACATACCGCCCGGCACCACAACCCAGTCGGTCACCGATGTCCCCGACGGTTCCTACGTCGCCCTCGCCTCCTGCGGGCGTGAGGGCACCGACCCCGCCATGTGGGTCTCCGACTACCCCGGCATCGAGCAATACCTGGTCCAGTTCCCGATGACCGCCTACACCGTGCGACAAGCCTCCACCGTCGTCATCGTGCCCAGCGTCGCCCCCGCACCACCCGCCGCCGCCAATACCCCCGATCTTGACGATCTGGGCACCCTCTTCGGCAGCTAACCGCCATCGGCACAACAAGACGCCTGGCCCCCCGAACCCGGGTTTGGGTGCCGGGCGGGTCGCACCCGGGAAATCCCACCTCTGCCACGACCACACATTCACCGATCCGGCGCACCGTTCCGTCCGTCACGTCACACTCGGCGCCGCATAGGCGACAGTGGGTTCAGTCAAGCTTCAGAGCGGGTTCCACCAACGGACGAAGTTGTTCCACTCGAGAATCAGAGGCCACACGCCTTCCTCGAGAGGATTCGCGAAGAACAGGTCCGGCAGCAATCCCATCATCACCACATCCGCTCTAGAACTGATTCCACCAGGTCGCGAACGAGTTCCACCACGTCAGAACGTCGCATCCCCGATACCTGCCGGCAGGTCGAACCAACACCGATCATGACTGCACCTTTCGGGATATGGCTCCCCGACCATCCTGTGTATCGGTGCCGCGGCCCTCAGCGCTACCGGCGGCACTCAGCCACAAGTACAGAAGCAGCGACCCGACGCGGCCGGGTGTCGTCATACGGGGCGTTGACCTGCGATAACGGCCTTCGAGGTAAGCGTTGGTCGCGAAAACCGCACTGCCCACAGGCGTGAGGGTCCCGATTGACGGCCTGCCACGCGCGGACCCACCCATGGGCGGGGCTACCCCGCAGGCCGATGCACCAGTGATGAAGCTGAGATCAACTGCGTCGGAGGTACGGGCGAGGTTCGTGTGCGAAGGAATCAGGCCCTGGCGGCAGGGTCCTCCTCAGACCCCAGGTTCCGCACCAGCCACCGATCGCCGACGAGATGCATCAGGATCGGAAACACCGGCCGGGGAATGTTCGGCTCCCACACACCGCTCTCGAGGGTCGACATCTCGTGCACATAGAGCACCTCCACACCGGGGCCGACGATCCTTGTGCCGGTACCGATCCCCCACCTCGCCGGATCCGGCAACATCGCCCGGAACGACCGCACGTGCACACGCTCGAAATGCACCCACAGCGGATGCTCCGGCGCCGGCACCGCGAGGGCCGAAGCGACCGCCTCTCCCTCCCAACCGTCAATCGTCATCTGATAATGGTTGTCCTGCACCCACCGCCAGGCGAGGACCGCCCGGAAGTCCGGATCCACGTTCGGCCACACCGACAGCAGATCCCCGTCGACGCATACCGACATCAAGAACGCCCACGCCGCACTCACCAGCCGCGTATGCCCGAGGAACCGCAACAATTCCGCCGGATCCATTGCACGAAGCTCGAGGTAGGCCTCCCGCATCTCGGCCGGCACGGCGCTGATCTGTTCGTCGGTCAACTCCGGAAGGGAGGACGCCGCCCGCACCGTACCAGCGTCGGGAACCTCGCCCCGGGCGACGAGCAATGCCCGGACGGCGTCGACGAACCGCGGCGTCAGCCGCTCCAGCGACGCCAACAACTCCCCGACCGTGCGCGGCGGGAACATAGTGCGGTTCACCAGTACGTGCAGGCACTCGAACACCGCGTCCGGGTCCAGATCGAGTTGATCGCAGAGGAATTCGTCGGGATGGATCGCTTCGACGTCGAACGGATCGAGGGCCGCCTGCGGGAAATCCGCCAGGGTGGCGGTCACGATCACACCCGCACCGGAGCGTACAGCCGCAGCCAGGACGTGCCGGTCCTTCGGCTCGGTGGTCATCGCCGGGATCAGTTCCCGGTAGCCACGTGACTCCTCCTCCGCGAAGGGAAATGCTCTGCGCATCTGCTGCACTCGCCGCGCCGCCTGCTCCGGCGGCTTCCCGAACCGCTCGCCGGACAGGTTGCGCTCGACCTCGTCGAGCAGATCCGGCGTCCACACCGGCCGGAACACCTCGGCATCGGCGAGGGTGAGCAGCAGATTGCTCAGGGTCTGGGGAAGCATGACGCATCCGTCCAGAACCACCCGAAAGACAGCCATGGGGCGACCTCACCCCGGATCGGCGGGTCGAGACACGAAGCCGTCAGTGGCGTCGCCGGGGTCGGGGGTTTCCTCGTGCGCCATCTCCTCGAGCACCTGGCCGCGGCGCGCACGCTCGCGCTGTCGGAATTCGAGCACGTCCGCCAACTCCACCCGCCGATGACGGCCGGGCGAGGTGTACGGGATCTTCCCCGCCTCCAGCAGCCGCACCAAGGTCGGCCGGGTGATGCCCAACAGTTCCGCGGCCTCTTGCGTCGTCAACACGGTGCGATGTGGCTCCACCGTCACAGCCTGCCCCTGATCCAGGGCGGTGACCGCGTCGACGAGCAACCCCCGAACACTGTCCGGCAGCGGCACGGACTCCTCCGGGGTCGAGATCGACACCTGCTCTTGACCAGCGAGAACGGCCCTCAGCGCGGCGAGAAGATCCCGATCGTCGGCGACCGGCAACACCGTGTGGCTCATCCCAGCACCCATACCCCACCATAAAACGAAAAAAACGAACACACAATGCCGGTGAATGGTTCGGGGACGGTGGGTAACGGGCACCCGACCACGCCGCGCAAAGTCAGCCGCACCGTGGACCCGTGCAGCTAGATCGACGGATTCCGTCATCGTGTTTGTTTCACAGCAGGGCTGACGCCGGGCCGCCATCGGCGTCCTGGCGTGGGTAGTCGGACGCTGTTTCGGGTAACCGGACCGCAGGCGACGACGCGGGTAGCCGGTGACGGTGGCTGACGTCGAACCAGCAGAAGGATCGTGGTGCATTCGACCGACCGGATGCGTCTGACCGAGAGGGTGTACAGATCGTGCCTCGCATCGAAGAAGAAGGCCCCTGTAGCGGCAGCGACCCTGAGTTCGGATCGGAAGACGATCCGATTCGGTGGCCGGATCCGAGTCCGTTGGACCTGTGGTGGCAACGGGTGATGTCCGAAAGCCTCCGCCGGTCCCGGGGACCGGGGACCCGGCCGGTGGTCCCGCCCCTGTCGAGGGACTCCCGGAATCGACATCTCCGTCCGCACGCGAGTTAGACCGATCGGACCCGACCCCAGATCAAGTCCGTGGGAGGGGCGTTCGGCAGCGCCGGTATAGAACTCCTCAGCGGCAGCAGCCCAGTCTCCTGACCCTTCCACCCGAACATAGAGGCCTCATGAACATCATCACCGCACTCCCCCTGGCCATACTGCGCGCGCAGTACACCATCGTGCGCTACCCGCTGCGCCTGGTCGACGAACAGGTAATCGCACACCTGGCACCCGCAGCACCGGCCCGACGGCTGTACCGGGGCAGCCTCAGCCTGCTCGATTGTGCCGTCGGCACCGTTCTCGGTCACCAGGACCGAGCCCACGATGCCGCCGACACCGCACCCCGCGTCACCCTGGTCTCCGGTACTGCATCCGACACCGATCACGATCCCAGCGCACCGGATACCGCTGCAGCTGACGCCGAGACCGCCCCTCGGTCCGCGACCGTCGAGAACGCCGAACTGAACGAGAAGGCGGCCCACCAACTCGACACCGACTTACTCGCCGAGCACCTCGAAGACATCGAGACGCAATATCAACTCGAGCACCCCCCGACCACCGGCACCGCCGAGCCGACGACCGACACCGTCATCACCCAGCTCGAGGACGCCGCGAGCACCGAACCCGACACGACACTGTCCGGAGAACTGGCCGACCGCGTAGCCGAACTCGCTCGCGCCAAGACCCCGCCGCCGGGCACCCGAACAACACCGACCGGCAAACGTCACTAATGAGCGCGATTGCCACCAGCAGCGACGACCCACTCGTCTTCGGGGTTCGGATGCCGGCACCGTCCCGAACTGCACCCGATGGTCGACCACTTCGACACCGATCTCGTCGACCACTTGCTTTCCGCAGACGTCACGCCAACTGGGCGGCCCAATCGGCGAAGCTCTGCCACGCCACCTCGGGGTAGAGCCGACCCAGTTCGCCGATCTTCGCGTCGTACCCGGTGTCGGTAAGGAAGCGGAACATAGCGCGCATGTCCGGCGATGCGATGGCGTCCGCGTCGGACGAATGGGCGTGAACCGGCGTGCCCAGCACGTTACTGAGCACCTCGGCCATCCGACGTGGCGTCGGATCATCCGACGCCAGGTCGATTCTTGTCCGGACGAACCGATCCGGATCGTCGAACACGAGCGCGACGAACCGACCGAGGTCCCGGCGCGACAACTGCTGCAGCGGGGTATCGACTGGCAGAGGCAGATCGAGCCGGCCTCGGCGGATGTCATCGAGTCCACCGAGCAGGTTGTCATAAAAGTAGGTCGGCCCGACGATCGTGTACGGAAGGGACGATTCTCGCAGCAACGACTCGGTTGCAGCCTTCGTGTCGAAATGTGGGATCCCAGTGCTCTTGTCTGCGTCCGCCACCGAAGAAAACACCACGTGTGGAACACCGGAATCACTGAACGCGCCGACAAGCGCGGCACCCTGAGCGATCTCCGCTTCCGGGCCGTCTTCGAAAGGTGTGGTCATGGCAAACACGCCCGCGCACCCATCTACGGCAGACGCGATCGCCGCCCGATCGGTGATATCGGCCACGGCAATGTCGACGCCTCGCAGGCGCAACGCGTCTGAGCGAGAAGAGCTTCGACGGACAAGCGCTCGGACTTCCCGCCCTCGTTCGAGCAGCGCGTCGACGACGGCGCCTCCTTGACCACCCGTCGCTCCGACGACTGCATACGGCTCACTCATGGGCACAACACCTCTCCTTGTCGACCGCGCCAGCGTACTCGCAGGCTCCGTCCGCTCACCAAGACGTGTGTCCCTCTGCGCGGCCATCAGTGGGCCGACAGATGACAGCGAGCGACCCTCGGATGGGAGACGAAACGGCACGATCACGAGATCGCATGGAACCAGACGATGAAACTCGACAGATGTCGAAAACTCTCGTTACGGAAATCCGTTCGGGACTCCGCCATGTTCGCTGCACGACCCGTCGAGGACTTCGACGATCTACACTGCGATCAGCGGAGGGTGGGGCGGTTCTGTCCGGCGGGACGTCGCAAGAGCGCAAGCTGGATTTCGATGAGCAGCCGATCGGATGCGTCCTGCAGATTGACGCCAACGATCTCTTCGACGCGCCGGATACGGTAGCGCAACGTATTTGGATGAACCTGCAGGACGGCGGCAGCGTTGCGCACGTCCCCGTGCTCGGCAAGGTACGCCTCGGCACTCTCGCGCAGATTCGAAGCGTGCTTGTCGTCGTATTCGACGAGGGCATCGAGCCGCGGATCACGCAGCTCGCTGTTTCCCCCGACGAGGTCGAGGATCTCGCCGAGCAACACCGCAGTACGGGATTCGGCGAGCGTGGTGACCCGTCCCTCGGGGTAAGTCGCGGCGGTCCCGTCAAGGACCCGATCGACCTCGGTCCGGGCTCCCGCAACCTGCCCGAGACCCGAAACGGGCATAGCGATGGCGGCACGCAGGAGTATCAACCGCTTCTGCTCGAGTTGCTCGACCAACTGGCGGGTCCACGTCGCGATGATGTTCGCCGACTTGTAACGAGGAAACAGGACGTAGGCGCGGTTGCCGATGATCGTGGACACCGAGTCACGTCGGAGCGCGCTCGCATGCAGACTGATCATGCTGCCTACACTGGTGACAATCTCCGACGGCGGTTCGGGCTCTCCTGCGGTCACGGCAAATCCGACCACGGCGGCCGAGCCTGAATCCGGCAGGTTCAGGGCGCTGGCCACCGATGGAGCATCCACCCCTCCCCCGCGCGCACCGAACAGCCGTTGAATCAGCACGCCCTCCGTCGAAGGAGCATTGAGACTGCGGGAAATGATCCGCGCAGCGATCGCGGAGGCGCCCCGCAGTACGTCGGCGGCGCTATCGGTGAACGGGGCATACCCTTGTTGCACCCAGATCGATCCGAGCAGCCGGGGCGCGGCCGAGCCGTGCTCAACGGTTTGACGGATGCTCACCACTAATCGTCGCTTCGTGCCGAGCTCGTCGTGTGCCGGGACGTCGACGACCTCATCGCTCTCACGCAGCCGGTCGTAGACACCCCATTCCTGCATCGCCTTCAGATAGTCGCGCGGGCCGATCCTGCCGAGGATCGACAGCGTCCGCAATTCGTCGGCCGCTTCGTCCGACGCCGAGTACGCGAGCACGCGCGCTTGCGCATCTTCGATCGAAACCATCCCGCCGGCGTTCTGCGCGATGGCCTGCGCGAGGCCGAACAGGTCCGTGTCCACGGCCAGCAACTCTGGGTCACCCAGCCTGTACTGCTGCCGGGAGCGGTCGAGCATGCGCTGAATGAGGGGGAAAACGTGGTCCCACCGGGCCTTCGGGTGTACGGCGACCAGTGCGACGCCGGCGCTGCGCGCCGCGGACTGAAGAGCGGTCGACGATGCCGCCGACTTCGACATCACCGCGCGCGGCCTGTGGTCGGGGGCTCGTAGCGCGACCTCCTCGAACCACCGCACGGCCTCGGCCTTCCTCACGCCGACGTGTAGGTAGAGATCTGGCGACGGTGACTCGACCTCTACCGACAAATCGGAGCTGTCGACCAGGGCGACGGAAGAGATGGCGACCGAATCCCCCGCGGGTGCCTCTATCAACTCGACCACGGACGTATCAAGTGCGGCGAGAAGTTCACGCAGGGTAATAGTTTCGCTCGATTCCGCTTCTCGGCCTGCTTTGGCGACGGCACGTTTACGAGACGACACGGCTGGTCTCCCTGTCCCGATAGTTTGATCCGAAGGATGCGATTGGCCGATCATACAATCTCAAGCCTGATTATTCGTCTGACTGGCTGATAGTTTTCCGTGGGTGTTGGTGTTGACTACGGGTAGTGCTTTGCAGCGGCTCCGTCGCCGCCACACCCCTTGTAGGAGGTTTCATGGACGCCATCACCACCACCCCGCAGCCAGTCAACGAGCCGGTCGGCTCCTTCGCCCCGGGCAGCCCGGAGCGGGTGCGACTGCAGGCGAAGCTGGCAGAGCTGGGGTCCAACCCCACCGAGATCCACAACGTCATCGGCGGTGCGCACCGGCGAAACAACGGCCCCGCGATCGACGTCGTCCAGCCGCACCGGCATGCCGCCGTGCTGGGCACCTTCACCAACGCCGGCCCCCAGGACATCCAGGACGCCGTCACCGCCGCCACCGCCGCCGGCCCGGGCTGGCGGGCACTATCATTCGAGGACCGCGCCGCGGTGTTCCTCCGTGCGGCCGACCTGCTGTCCGGACCGTGGCGTGAAACAATCGCCGCCGCAACGATGCTCGGCCAGTCGAAGACCGCGTACCAGGCGGAGATCGACAGTCCGTGCGAGCTGATCGACTTCTGGCGCTTCAACGTCCAGTTCGCCCGGCAGATCCTCGCCGACCAGCCGATCTCCTCCCCCGGCGTGTGGAACAAGCTCGAATACCGCTCTCTCGAGGGCTTCGTCTACGCGATCACCCCGTTCAACTTCACCGCCATCGCCGGCAACCTGCCCACCGCCCCCGCCCTGATGGGCAACACCGTGGTGTGGAAGCCGTCGCAGACCCAGGCCGTCGCCGCGTATTGGACGATGAAACTGCTCGAGGCCGCGGGCCTGCCCCAGGGTGTGATCAACCTCGTCAACGGCGCCGGCGCCGCGGTCTCCGACGTCGTTCTCGCCGACCCCCGCCTGGCCGGGATCCACTTCACCGGGTCCACCGCCACGTTCCAGCACCTGTGGCGTCAGGTCGGCAACAACATCGCCAACTACAACAGCTACCCGCGCTTGGTCGGCGAGACCGGCGGCAAGGACTTCGTCCTCGCCCACAGCTCCGCGAACCCCGACACCCTGACCACCGCCCTGCTGCGCGGCGCGTTCGACTACCAGGGTCAGAAGTGCTCCGCGGCCTCCCGCGCGTTCGTCCCGAAGTCGGTGTGGGCGAAGATGGGCGACGACTTCATCGAGAAGGCGTCGACGCTGAAATACGGGGATGTCACCGATTTCTCGAACTTCGGTGGCGCCGTCATCGACCGGCGGGCCTTCGACCGCAACGCCGACGCCATCGCCCGCGCGAAGGCCACCTCGAGCCTGACCATCGCCGCCGGCGGCCACGTCGACGACAGCATCGGGTACTTCGTCGACCCCACCGTGCTGCTCGGCGACGACCCCACCGACGAGGCCTTCCGCACCGAATACTTCGGACCGATCCTGTCGGTGCACGTCTACGACGACTCCGCAGCCGGGTCGTTCGAGAAGGTCCTCGACCTGGTCGACAAGGGGTCCGCGTACGCGCTGACCGGGTCGATCATCGCCGACGACCGCACCGCGATCGCCCAGGCGACCGACGACCTGCGATTCGCGGCCGGCAACTTCTACATCAACGACAAGCCCACCGGCGCCGTCGTCGGACAACAGCCCTTCGGTGGCGCCCGGGCGTCGGGCACCAACGACAAGGCCGGCTCCCCGCAGAACCTGCTCCGCTGGGCCTCCGCCCGCACCATCAAGGAAACATTCGTCCCGGCCACCGACCACCGCTACCCGCACCAGGGCGCCGACACCTCCGAGAACATCTGATGGCGGCCGCCGACCTGCTGCGGCCCGCCCTGCTCGCCGCAGCCCGCTCCCCTCGCATGGAACGGACCATCAGCAAGGTCCCGGTGACCCGCAATCTCGTCGACCGGTTCGTCGCCGGTGAAACCGAGAGCCAAGCGATCACCGCGACCACCGGAATCCTCGACTCCGGCCGATACATCACCATCGACTACCTCGGTGAGGACACCACCGATCTCACGCAAGCGAACAACACGGTGTCCCACTACCTGGTTCTGCTGTCGAACCTGTCAGCGCTCGCGACCAGCGGGGGCACTCCGGCGACCTTCCCGCCGTCGCCGGTGCGCACCATCGAGGTATCGCTGAAACTGTCTGCCCTGGGCCAATCCCTGGCCCGAGACGGGCACAAGGTTGCCCTCGAGAACGCGCACAAGATCTGCACCGCTGCGGAAGAAGCCGGCGCGTGGGTGACCGTCGACGCCGAGGACCACACCACCACCGACTCGACCCTGTCGATCGTGCGCGAACTGCGCGAGGACTTCCCCACCCTCGGCACCGTGCTGCAGGCGTACCTGAAGCGCACCGAGGCGGACTGCAAGGATCTGTCCGGCCCCGGATCGCGAATCCGGCTGTGCAAGGGCGCGTACAAGGAACCCGCATCTGTTGCCCATCAAGAAAAGACCGCGGTCGACGACGCATACCTGCGGTGCCTGCGGATCCTGATGAACGGTCAGGGCTACCCGATGGTCGCCTCCCACGATCCGGCCATGATCAGTGCGGCGATGCAATTCGCCGAAGCGAAGGGCCGGGCGGCAGACGAGTTCGAACTGCAGATGCTCTACGGCATCCGCGATTCCGAACAACTTCGGCTGGTCGGCGAACAGAAGCACGTACGTACCTACCTGCCCTACGGTGAACAGTGGTACGGCTACTTCATGCGCCGCCTCGCCGAACGCCCCGCCAACCTCGCCTTCTTCCTCCGCTCGCTGGCATCACGCAACTAGCCGTGAAGGACACAGGATCCCGGCTCGACCCCCGGTCAGGCCGGGATCCCCACTCGCCCCCGCCCACAACCAGGTACGGACACCGCCCGATCGTCGGCTGACCGCGCAGGCGGGGGGCACCGTCGGTATCCACTATCAGGAATGAACACACGACGACGTCCCTCTCGACGACAGTGTCCCGCACCGGCATCGATGCGGGACACTCGCTCTCCCGGGAGCAGGGGAAGGGAAGACCTGTGGCCTATCCGCGTGACAGTCCGGGCTGAGTCTGGATCTGTCCGGGGCCACCCTTGAATCCGCCGGCCTTGCCCACGGTCCATTCACCGTCCGCACCGCAGACCAGGGCACCATTGCGATCACCGGGCTTGCCGTACGTCACTGTCTCGTTTCCGTTCGAGTCCGTGTTCACGATCGGACACTGCCCACCGGTGGGACCGTTCGGGCCGATCGGCTCGGCATGAGCGACGGACGCCGCCCCGAAGGCGCTCAGGATCGGAAGAGCGGCGAAAGCGGCGGTGGCAAAGGTTCGTCGGGCGTTGATCATTCAGTTTCTCCAGAGTGTCGGGGAAGTGTTTCGGTGACAGGTACAACTCTGCCCACTCCCGTGCCCGATCTGAAGCAACCCCAGGGGTCCGTTCGCCCACCCCAGGAGGAGGGGACCTACTCCACCCCGACGTTCGCACTGGGCGCACACCGGACCACGCCCTCAGCACGATTCGCGCCCGGCACCCGCCCGCCTTCAGCCCGCCGCAATCCCCTCTCCGGCGGTGTTGCCACAGGAAGAGGCCCCACCAATCGGTGAGGGCCTCAAACCTTGGTTGCAAGTAGTCAATCTCGTCCGAGCTCCTCGTGCGAGTCACCGTTGATCGATGCCCGGTAGCGAGGACGGGTGGCCGCCACGCTCCTCGATGACTGCGGGCCTCCGTGCGTACCCGCTGCCGTCTTCAGGCATGGGCCCACCTTCGACGTCCCCGCACACAGGTCTCCCCGAGCGGGTCGTCCTGGACATGCCCGAAGGTGTAGTCCAGGCGGTCAGCTCGGCCATCGTCCGACCGTGCGTGCTCGAGCAGAAACTTCTCGGGGAGCGGTCGCGGGCCGACGTCTCAACCGCACCTCCTGCACCATCCGGCTGACCTCCGGTTGCGTGACGGCCAGGTTTCGCGATCACCCGATGCGGCACCTGATTGTCCGTCGCGTGCGCCACCGCACGAAGAACGAAGGTCGCGAGGGCGTGACGTGGAGCGGTCTAGTGAGCGTGTTCGTCGGGGGTGCGCTGATCTGCGGTGCAACGGTGTGACTCAGCTAACCTTTGACTTCAAGTACTTGAAGTTCATAGCGTCGATGGTGTGAGTGCACAAACCACCCGACACGTCTACACGATCAAGGACGCCGCCGCCCTGACCGGACTTCCGGCCAGCACACTGCGCTACTACGAGTCGGTCGGGGTGATCGCGCCGATCAGCCGCGGGGAAAGCAGTAAACACCGGGTCTACGACGAGCACGACCTGGGCCAGCTAGTGGCCATCGCGTGCCTGGCAGCGACCGGGATGTCGGTCAATGACATGAAGGAGTACGTCGCCAACGGACAACTCGGGGCCGAGGCCGCCCCCGCACAGATCGCGTTGCTGACGGAACGCCGGCAGCAACTTGCACTCGAGGCCCAACAGATCGCCCTTCGTCAACGCTACGTCGACCTCAAAATCGACTACTGGCACGCGATCGACGCGGGCGACGAGCACCGTGCCGCGCTCCTCGCGGCCGAGGCGAGCGCGCTGGCCGACGAACTCCACAACGCCAAGAAGCGATAACCCTCACCCACCACACCCCGGTGCGCTCACCGACTCGACCGATGCGGCACCGGTCACTCAGCCCTGTCCTGCTCACCACCACTGTGACCATCACAGAAGTAAGGAAGTACTGCCATGCGCGTCAACGCGTACGCCGCCCCCGCCGCCGGCCAGCCACTGGCCCCCACCACCATCGAGCGCCGCGACGTCGGCTCCCACGACGTCCTCATCGAGATCCAGTACGCCGGCATCTGCCACTCGGACATCCACACCGTCAACGGCGACTGGGGCCCGCAACCCTTCCCGGTCGTGCCCGGCCACGAAATCGTCGGCATCGTCGCCGAGGTCGGCACCGACGTCACACGCCACAAAGTCGGTGACCGCGTCGGCGTCGGCTGCCTGGTCAACTCCTGCGGTCACTGCACCAACTGCCAGGGCGGCGACGAGCAGTACTGCGCCAACGGCATGGTCCCCACCTACGCCGGCGTCGACCGCGACGGCACCACCACCCAGGGCGGCTACTCCACCCATGTCGTCGTCGACGCCGACTACGTCCTTTCCGTCCCGCAGAGCCTGGACCCGGCCGCCGCAGCTCCCCTCCTGTGCGCCGGCATCACCACCTACGCCCCGCTGCGCCGCTGGGCTGCCGGTCCCGGCAAGAAGGTCGCCATCGTCGGCCTCGGCGGCCTCGGGCACATGGCTGTCAAGATCGCCCACGCCCTCGGCGCCGAGGTCACCGTGCTCTCCCAAACACTGAAGAAGCAAGAGGACGGCCTGCGCCTCGGCGCCGACGCCTACTACGCCACCTCCGACCTCGACACCTTCGAGCAGCTCGCCGGCCGATTCGACCTCATCATCAACACGGTCAGCGCCAGCATCGACCCCAACGCCTACCTCGGCCTCCTCGCGATCGACGGCACCCTCGTCAACGTCGGCGCCCCAGCCGAGCCGCTCAGCCTGAACGTGATGTCGCTGATCGGCGGCCGCCGTAACTTCGCCGGATCGATGATCGGTGGCATCGCCCTGACCCAGGAGATGCTCGACTTCTGCGCCGACCACGGCATCGGATCCGAAGTCGAGGTGATCCCGGCCGACCGGATCAACCAGGCGTACGAGCGGGTCCTCGCCTCGGACGTCCGATACCGGTTCGTCATCGACACCGCCAGCCTGAACTGACCCCACCGTGAACGCCCGCCGCAGACCGGCGAGCGTCTGAATACAGGGACCGTCAGCGATATCCTCAAAGCGCGCTATCGACAGGTGCATCCACGGTTGTATCTGAACTGGTCATGCCGTCGGGACCAGTGCGCGGAACGCCCACGGAGTGAGTAGACCGTCCGATGTGCGACTCCTTCGGGGTGAAGGAGCCGCACCTGCGCTTGTGGATCAGAGGGTGAGCAGCACTTTGGTCGCGCGGTAGCCTTCGGCGGCCTGTTCGAGAGGCAAGGTCAGGTCGAAGACCTCACCCGGGTCGATCTGACCGTTGATGATGAGCTCGATCAGTTCGGGGAGGAACCGGCGTACCGGTCCGGGGCCACCGTGCAGGTGCACACCGGAGAAGAACAGCTCCAGGTCGGGGAGTTCGACTTCGTGGGGGACGCCTACGTAGCCGACGTGACAGCCGGGGCGGGTCGATCGGATGGCTTGCATCATCGATTCCTGGGTGCCGACGGGTTCGATGACCGAGTGGGCGCCGAGGCCCTCGGTGAGCTCTTTGATCTTCGCGACGCCGTCGTCGCCGCGCTCGGTGACGATGTCGGTGGCACCGAACTTTCGGGCCAGGGCTTGACGGTCGGGGTGTCTGCTCCTTGCGATAATGCGTTGCGCGCCGAGGTGTTTGGCGGCGAGAACGGCGAGCAGTCCCACCGCGCCGTCTCCGACGACTGTGACGGTCTTCCCCGGGCCGGCCTCGGCGGCGATGGCGGCGAACCACCCGGTGCCGAGGACGTCGGAAGCGGCCAGCAGATGGGGGATCTGCTCCGGGGTCGGCTGTGTCCGGGTGGCCACGAGGGTGCCATCGGCCAGCGGGACACGCACGTACTCCGCCTGGGTGCCGATCGATCCCCTCGGGACGGCGTGCACGCAGCGGCTCTGGTAGCCGGATCGGCAGATCTGACCGGTGTTGTCGGAGGCGAAGGTCGACCCGACGACGAAGTCGCCGACTTTTACGCTCCTAACCTCGTCGCCGATCTGCTCGACGATGCCGACGGACTCGTGGCCCATCGGTTGCGGCCACTCCGGCTTCTCGATGCAGCGGTAGGGCCACAGGTCGGAACCGCAGATGCAGGCGGCGGTGACGCGGATGATCGCGTCGGTCGGTTCGAGGATGGTCGGGTCGTCACGCTCGTCGACACGAACGTCGCCGGGGCGCGCATCACAACTCCACGCATGAGTGGATCCTTTCCACGTTGGTCTGCTGATGGTGCCGGTGTTGGGTGAGCACCCAGGTGCGCCTAGCGTTCTCCCTCATCGGTGTGTGGGTTACCGAGGTTGTCCTGGAAGAACGTGGTCAACTTGTCGAAGGGGATGAGATTGACGCGGTCATAGAGATCCACGTGACCGGCGCCGGGAACGATCACCAGTTCCTTGGGCTCACCGGCAAGCTGGTAGCCCTCTTCGCTGAACTCCCGGGAATGAGCCTGCTCGCCCGCGATGAAGAGCATCGGACGAGGAGAAATCGTCTCGATGTCCGCGAATGGGTAGAAGTTCATGAACTTCACGTTGCCGGTCAGCGTGGGATGCGTTGTGGTGGCCGGACTGTGCCCACGGGAGGTGCGGTAGAAGTCGTAGAATTCGCGGTCGATCGCGGGTGACTGGTCGTTGAGCTCTTCAGGTGTTCCGCTGGTGTATTCGGTTTGGCCACCCGCAAACTCCACGTCGCGCTGTTGCGCTGCCTGCGCGAGGATGTCCTTCCGCTGCTCGACGGTGACGGAGTGTCTGAGCCCGTTCCGGTTGGCGGTGCCCATGTCATACATGCTGACTGTCGCGATGGCTTTGATACGCGGGTCGATCTTGGCTGCACTGATGACGAAGCTGCCGCTCCCGCAGATCCCGATCGCGCCGATCGCTTCCTTGTCGACGTAGGTCTGGGTGCGCAGGTAATCAACTGCGGCGCTGAAGTCCTCGGCGTAGATGTCCGGTGAGACGGCGTTGCGGGGCTGACCTTCACTCTCGCCCCAAAACGACAGGTCCAGGGACAGGGTGACGAATCCCTGCTCGGCCATCTTCGTGGCATAGTAGTACTTTGTTAGGTAGGGAAGGTGTGGTGGCACAGTGGGCAGGTACCGAC